>JBLHVW010000148.1:0-9342 GCA_047628775.1 Salibacteraceae bacterium
TTCTTAAAGGTAAAATTGCCAATTCATCAGGGAAAGACTGTTTATTCATGTTCTCTTCCTCTTCAGCGGTAATTAGAGGAATAAATTCTCCATCTGATTCTCCGTCCGTAAATTGTAATATATTATTCTCGAATAATTCGCTCATGTGCTTTTTTAATTGTCCGCCATTGTGTCATAACATCTAGACACTTTTTATAAAATTAATGACGATCTACATATTTCAAAGGTTATGCCAAGGGCATAGAACTGCTATTTTGTCCTAGTTTTTACCTTCGGTGCTACTTCGTGGTGTCAGAAATGTACTTAAGAATCGAGATTTCCGCCTTGGAAAGAGTTAATCCACGACGATCCATCATGTTGTTCGCGCTTTCAAGGGCTTTATCAAAATTGTACTTTTCACCACCAGTACCCCAAGTGAATGATGGAATAAACTTCGCTGGAAACTCAGCTCCAAACACGTTACTAGATAAGCCAACAACCGTTGCTGTATTGAACATGGTATTGATTCCACATTTGGAATGATCGCCCATCACGAGCCCCATAAACTGAACATCGGTTTGAATCAATCCCTGCTCTTGATAGGAATACGTTTTCACCTTTCCATAGTTGTTTTTAAGATTTGAAGAATTCGTGTCTGCTCCGATATTGCACCACTCTCCGATCAATGAATTCCCAAGAAAACCGTCGTGTCCCTTGTTGGAATACGCCTGAAAAATCACATTCGTCACTTCTCCTCCAACCTTGCAGAAAGGACCTAAAGTTGTGGGCCCATATACTTTCGCTCCCAATTTGAAGACAGCACTTTCGCACATTGCAATGGGGCCTCGAAGAAGAGAACCTTCCATAACCTCAGCGTTTTTACCAATATAAATCGGACCTGACTTGGTATTCAAAATCGCAGCTTCAACAGTCGCTCCTTCTTCCAGAAAAATCAAGTTTGGGTCACCAATAATTGTATTCGTCGAAGACAACTGAACCGTTGTTCTTCCTTTAGTAATAAGGTCAAAGTCCAGCTTTAAGATTGCTCCATTTTGTTCAAACAAGTCCCATCTCTTTTTCAAGACAATAGGCATTTCACCGGACAGAGGTCTAAACGATCCAGTACCGTTCGTGCCTGCAATCCAACTTTCGCCAACCAATAAATCTTCTCCAGGATTTAATGCTCTAACCTGATCCACTATGTTTTGATTTGGAATTACGCAGGCGTTAACTCTAATCGCATCTTGCGCTTTCGGAAATTTACTTTGCAAATATTCTTCAGTAGCAAAACTAATTTCAGCGTCAGGAACCAACAGTTTCCACCGTTCTGCATTCGTCAAAATTCCCACTCTTAAATCGCCGACAGGTCGCGTTAAAGTTAATGGAGCAAATTCCAGGTGTTTTCCGTTATCGTCTAATTGGATTTTCATTCGGCTTTTCTTGTATTACTGTTTGAAATTGCGAGCATACCAATAAAGGTAATGAAAGAGTTTAAAATTATGATTTCAAAGCCAAATTTGTACGCGCCAAAAATTCCGTAACCGTCTTTTACAACTCCCGGTGAACCCGCTGAATAATACCACAGAAAAAAGGTAATGGCAATGGAAATTAACGCAATAACAGGAACGGCTTTATCGATAACAGATCGTTTAGTGATGATTCCAAAAAAGAAAATTCCGATAAGCGGGCCATACGTAAATGCAGCAAACGTCATCAACAATCCTAGAGCCGAAGCACTGGTCGTGTAATTCAATAGAATAACCACTCCAATAATTACAGCAGACATCAAAACATGGACAATCTTTCTTGTTTTTTCATCCTTTTCTTTGGACTCATTATCCATTGATGTATTGTCATCGAGAAGACTGAAATCAACACCTGCCATAGATTCATCAGGTACTTTCTTCTTTTTATTTACTCCCAAAAAGTCAATTGAGAAAGAAGTTGTCAAGGAGGTTAATGCAGAATCTGCGCTTGAATATGCTGCGGCTATTAATCCGAGGAGAAATAATATTCCAATGAATTTTCCTGCACCACTGCTAAGAGCGACTGATGAAAAGAGTAAATCAGGACTTTCCGATACAATTCCATTCTTTTCAGCGTAGATATACAATAATGCTCCTAATGATAGAAAGATGAGGTTCACGACAACCAAAACGGAAGCCATCGTAATCATGTTTTTTTGCGCGTCTTTTAAATTTCTACAGCTTAAATTCTTCTGCATCATATCTTGATCCAATCCTGTCATTCCAATTGTGATAAACACTCCGCCAAAGAAGTGTTTGAGAAAATGATTCTTGCTCATTATATCATCGAAAAAGAAGATCTTCGAATAACCACTTTCGGCCACTGTAGAAATGATTCCCTTGTTGCTTGATAATTCCAATGCATCGCTAATAAACCAAACCGTTAGCAATACAGATGCTAACATAAATGCAGTTTGTAAGGTATCTGTCCAAACAATTGTTTTTATTCCACCACGGCTTGTATATATCCAAATGAGAAGAACAGAGATCACAACCGTAACCTCAAATCGCACTCCCCATTCTTCAAACAAGACTGATTGCAAAACATTTGCGACCAACAACAACCTTACTGATGCACCAAGAATTCTAGAAAACATAAAGAATAAAGCGCCCGTTTTGTAACTCCAAAAACCAAAACGTTCTCTTAAATACTCGTAAATGGACGTTAAATTAAGACGGTAATAGATCGGCAATAGAACATAAGCTACAATGAAGTACCCAAACAAATAGCCAAAAACTGCTTGCATATAGCTGAATTGATTCCCGGCATCTCCAACCCATCCAGGCACAGAAATAAATGTTACTCCACTCAGAGAAGCGCCAATCATTCCGAATGAAACAATGTACCATGGGGATTTTCGTTCGCCCAAAAAGAAACTTGAATTGTCTGCTTTTCGCGATGTTAAAAACGAAATCGCAACTAATACTAGGAAGTAAATTACAATTACCGTTATTATTAAAGTTTGTGTCATGTGGTTTTAGTATTCGGTAAAATTAAGAAACGTTTGAAATTGTTGATTCATTTTCCATCCATTTATGTTCTATGCGCTTTGGAATACAATATAGATCACTATTTACGAATCTAATTCGCTGGAATAAAATAGTTTATAATCAAAGTGGTGATTTAATTTAGAAATCAAAAATTATTGCCGTATCTTGAGAAAATTGTAAATGATAATACGCCTCATTTTTATAGCATTCCTAACTAGCAGTACTTGTCTTTCGCAGGACACACTTCTAATTGAAGATGGATCCATTTGGTTCTCGAAATCCTCCTGTTCAATCGATTATCGATGTTATGGCAACATTGACGACATTGTTGCAGCGAATTGTTCAGATTCCTTAACAATTACCTCAATTGAACTTCGAGAAAATGTATTCAAAAATGCGTCTAAAATATTCACAGAATGTCGTGTAAATCGACTCTCAGATTACATTCGCATCAAGCATGAGATTTATGTTTCAAGCGTAATTTCATCGCCTATCCTGATGTCTAAAGAGGAAATGCGCGCGGCAATTCAAAAACAAAACTTTAGAACAATTATTATCGTTTTAGATTCCTCGAAGAAAGGTAAACAATAACATTTACGGATTTTCACTTCACAATCTTAATAACTAGATAAAACCGATAGAATCGAGACTTCGACCTTCTTAACTTTGCGATAGTATTAGCAATATCGAATCTATTTACGCTATTCGTTTTTAGACAGTTAACAAAAATTAGATTCTTAATAAGGTTGTTTAACTATAGTTCTTCCATATTAAGCTAACTTTGTTTTATAATAAGTAATGATTATGAGTATTCCAGTAGTAAAATTCAATCCCAAAGATCAGCCAGAATTCTATAAAGAAGTAAACGCTAGAGTAAATGCGTACTTTAAAGAAACAGGGAAGTCAAGACATGCGAATTTCAATATGAAGTTCAAGACATTCTTCATGCTTTCTTTATTCTTCGCGCCCTTGGTATTAATGTTAACAGGAGTTGTCACTTCAGTATGGGGTACAATTGGAATGTGGTCATTGATGGGATTGGGGATGTCAGGAATTGGACTTTCAATAATGCACGATGCCAATCACGGATCTTATTCTAAGAGTCAATTCTGGAATAAAGTGTGGGGGTTCACATTGAATTTCGGTGGAGGATATCCGATGAATTGGAAAATTCAACATAATGTATTGCATCATTCTTTTACAAATATTGAAGGATGGGATGAGGATATCGAAAAGGGTGTAATGCGTTTCTCTCCAACTCAAAAAAGAAAAAAAATATTCAAATACCAAATCTTTTACGCTCCTGTTCTTTATGGATTGTTGACAACGTATTGGTTTGTTGCTAAGGATTACGAACAATTGGTGAGGTACAATAAAAAAGGATTGTTAGAAGCACAAGGACTTACTTTCAGAAAGGCTTTACTTCAGATCATTTTCCACAAAATGTGGTATACTTTTATGGTCATAGCGCTTCCAATTATATTGCTTCCAATATTATGGTGGCAAGTCGTTTTAGGATTCCTTTTGATGCAATTCATCTCAGGTTTAATTCTAGCGCTTATTTTCCAACCTGCTCATGTTATCGAAGAAACTGATTTTTATGTTCCGGATGAAAACATTAGTGTTGAAAACAGTTGGGCAATTCACCAAATGAAGACGACATCAAATTTTGCAAACGGAAGTTATATCTTCTCTTGGCTAATCGGTGGATTGAATTACCAAATTGAACATCATTTATTTCCGAATGTGTGCCATGTGCATTACAGGAACTTAGCACCTATTGTTAAGGAGGTAGCTGAGAAGTACCATGTCCCTTATTACCACCATAAGACCTTCTTTGGTGCGCTTAGAAGCCACTTTAGAATGCTCAATGATCTTGGTACAGGCAAGTACGATAAAATGAGGAAAAAGGCGGCGTAGCGAAATAATTGCTCTCTAAATTTCTTGATCTTTCTTTTTAACGAAAAATGAATTTGTTACTTTCTTGGTGATTAGAATTCTATATTTGTAAACACAACAGAAAGAACCATGGATAACATCTCTCAAATCATTTTTCAAATTGCTTTAATTGTAGTACCAGCAGGGGCTGTATTGTTAACAGCAATCTACTTTTTACGTCGAGAATCTGAAAAAGAAATTCGGTCAGTTCAGTTGGAACTCAAGAAAGAACGCCAAAATTTTTTCTTGCCAAATCGAGTTGATGCCTACCAACGTGCTATTTTGCTAATGGAGAGAATTCACCCAAATAGTTTAGTAATGCGTCACAACAATCCAGGATTACCTGCTGCAGGCCTCCAAGTTAAACTTCTAGAATCAATCAGAGAAGAATACGAGCACAATCTGGCGCAGCAAATGTACATTTCGAATCCTACTTGGGACATGGTAAAGAAGTCAAAAGATGAAACGATGAAGATCGTCAACCTCGCTGGTCAATCAATGGGACCAGCATCGAATGGAATGGATCTAATGACGAAAATTTTTGAAATCGTTGGTGAAGTAGGTGTACTTCCAACAGAAATTGCTGTTGATGCTTTGAAAAAAGAGCTTCAGGGATTGTTTTGATTATTTAGATCTTGGAAGTTAGTAGTTAGAAGTTAAATTTTTCAATCCGACAAACGTCTAAATTCTAATATCCAAAAGGGGCGTTAGCTGATTTAATATCAAAACAGCGTCAGCGGCTCCTAAATCAAATCAATTACATTATCATCCACCTTAATCTGATCTCCAGGAATTAATTTTGCGCGCTTTCGCATTTCTATTTCTCCATTTCTATAGACAACTCCTTCTTCAACGATAAGTTTTGCATGGCCACCTGTTTGAGCAATCCCCTGCACTTTTAGCAATTGAATTAACTCAATGTAAGGCCCTTCTATCTTAAATTTTTCCTGCATGTTTCTTATAAATTTCAAATAATTCTTCTGCCGCTTGAAAAGAAGTGATCTCACCTCTATCCATTTTATTTTCAGATTGTTTTAAAGCTTCCATTAATTCTGGACTGTTATAAAATCCACTTAGAATCATCTCCTTTAAAGTCTCTGAAAGCCACATTTTATCTTGTTCGATTCTGGACTTTTCAAAGTGCCCATTCAACTTTGTTTGATTTTCAAAAGAGTCAATTACTTCTAGTACCTTACTAACATTATCTCCTGTGAGAGCACTACAAGTGAAGACCTTCGGAATCCATTCATTGTGATTCTCTGGAAACAAATGAAGCGCGTTTTTGTATTCTCTACTTGCTATTTTCGCCTTCAATATGTTGTCCCCGTCAGCTTTCGTTATCACGAGTGCATCCGCCATTTCCATAATGCCTTTTTTGATTCCTTGGAGCTCATCTCCTGCCCCCGACAACATGAGTAATAAAAAGAAATCAACCATCGATTTCACAACCGTTTCAGATTGTCCAACGCCAACGGTTTCAATCAAAATAACATTAAAACCAGCCGCTTCGCAAAGCAAAATACTTTCTCGCGTTTTTCGAGCAACACCTCCTAGTGTGGATCCTGCAGCTGAAGGGCGAATAAAGACATTTTCTGTGACCGCCAAGTCATTCATTCTCGTCTTATCACCTAGGATGCTTCCACCTGAAACGGAACTTGACGGATCAATCGCAAGAACGGCTACTTTCCTCCCTTCTTCAGCCAATACTTTACCGAAAGATTCGATGAAGGTGCTTTTCCCCACTCCGGGAACACCCGTAATTCCAACTCGAATCGACTGACCGCTTTTAGGCAAACACAATTGAACTAGTTTTTGCGCTTCAATGCCATGCTTAGGATTTTCACTCTCGACTAAGGTAATACCCGAACTTAAAGCTGTAATATCTCCTTTTTCAATCCCGGCAAATAGCATTTCTGCAGTAAGATTGTTCATTCGATCTTTCCGTCTTTGAATCCAATTGTCTAAATTCTTGTTATCCACAATTCAAATGTAAGAATACGAAGCGACATCTACGAGTGAAGACTTTAATTCTGTCAAAAGTTAAAGTCAACTTCATTTTTTAGATCACGATAACATTAATTTAACTTAAGGCAAGTTTGTTAACTTCTCATTAATGAGTAATTTTCCACTATGGAGAGTGTAGTTCTTGTAAATCAGCAAGATGAAGTTCTAGGATCAATGGAGAAAATGGAGGCCCATTACAGTGGTAGTCTACATCGCGCATTTTCTGTGTTCATTTTTAACGATCAAAAAGAACTTCTTTTACAACAACGCGCACACAGTAAATATCATTCTGGTGGATTATGGACCAACTCATGTTGCAGTCACCCACGTATTGGAGAAACAACTTTAGATGCTGGAATACGAAGATTGAATGAAGAACTTGGTTTTACAACCGAACTGAATGAAGAGTTTAGTTTTATTTACAGAGCTGAATTGGATCAAGACATGATTGAACACGAATTGGATCATGTTTTAACTGGAACTTATAATGGCATCCCTGATTTCAATACCGACGAAGTTTGTGCGGTGAAATACATCTCGATGTCAAATCTAGAAACGGATATTGCATCGAACCCAGAAAACTATACCGCTTGGTTTAAAATAATATTCAGCAAGGTTAAAGACCTGATTGGATAAACGGAATCAATGACAAAAATCGGATTACTTTCAGACACCCACGGATATCTCGACCCAAAGATTTATAAATACTTCGCTGAAGTCGATGAAATTTGGCACGCAGGTGATGTTGGAGATGTATCCGTTATCGATGAATTAAAAGAATTCAAACCTGTTCGTGGCGTTTATGGAAATATAGATTCCTCTGATGTTCGGCTCGAGCTTCCTGAATTCCAGCGGTTCAAATGTGAAGACGTTGATGTACTTATGACACACATTGGAGGGAAGCCAGGGAAATATGTTCCAAGAGCCCACGATGAAATAAGTAAGAATCCTCCCAAGTTATTTATTTGCGGACATTCACACATTTTATTAGTGAAAAATGATCCCCGCTACAACATGCTATGGATGAACCCTGGAGCTTGCGGTTTCAAGGGCTTTCATCAAGTAAAAACCCTGCTCCGATTTAGTATTAGCGGAGACCAAATTCACGACCTAGAAGTGATTGAATTGGGAAAAAGGATTTGAAATAAAATTTTTACATTTACTTTGCGTTAAGTGATATACATGAAAACGATACTTTTTGCCATTTTAGCTCTATCATTCGGTAGCATTTCTTATGCTCAGACCGGTGGACTTTCAGCATTCCCCTTTTTAGATCTAACTTTTAACGCTAGAGCCGCTGGCCTTGGAGGTGATTTTATATCCGTTAAGGACCAAGACATCAATACGGGAATTGCAAACCCATCTCTATTAAATAAAGAGATGGCCAACCAAGTTGGATTCAACCAAGCCCTATTGGCTGGTGGAATTAATTTTGGAATGGTGAACTATGGATTCAATCTCAAAGAATACGGAACAATGTCTACTTATATTAAATATGTAAGTTACGGAACGTTCCAACGAACATCTGTAAACGGAACAAATGAAGGCACCTTCTCTCCGTTCGAAATGGTTGCAGGTACAGGTTTTGGAAGACAGTTGAACAAAAGAATATCGGTTGGTGCCAATGTAAACTTAATTTACTCTCAACTGGAAAGTTACAGCTCTTTTGGTGCTGGGATTGATTTAGCCGGAACTTTTCACAATGAAGAGAAAGAATTTTTAGTGACAGCTTTGGTTAAAAATGCTGGTGTTCAATTCAATTCTTACGCGAACAATGACAATAAGGCACCACTTCCCACCGAATTTCAAATGGCTCTTTCTTATAAATTGCCGCACGCTCCATTTCGTATTTCGTTACTTGCGCATCACCTAAACAGATGGGACATCACGTACAATGATCCAACTTTGCTTCCAACGGTAGATCCACTTTCAGGAGACACCATTCCAGTGCCAAGAGCGAATTTCCTTGAAAAATTCGCGAGACATTTTACATATCAAGTCGAAGCTCTTATTTCAGAAAACATTCACTTCAGAGTTGGTTTTGATTACCACCGCAGAAAAGAAATGGCTTTAGAGCAACGCCCTGGTGTAGCTGGATTATCTTTTGGGCTTGGTTTGTATTTCCGAAAATTTACTTTGGACTACGGTTTTGCAATCTACTCAAGGGCAGGATATAACAATATGTTAACGCTTTCGACCAACATTTCAAAATGGCGTAAATAGCTCTTTATCAAGCATTAATTAAACGGTTTATTACTTTATTTGTATCAGTTATAAACTGTATATTGTTGATTATTTTATGTAACCTTTTTGGTCTAACTTGAGTACATTAGTAAACCAAACAAATAATTTTATTTATGAAAAAATCAATTTTTGCAGTAGCGCTTATTTTAGGAGCTACTTC
>JBLHVW010000149.1:0-9341 GCA_047628775.1 Salibacteraceae bacterium
GCAAGCAATGAATCTTCAAGTCATGCTGATTTCAGTTATGGCACACAGAGGTTTGCTTCAACAACGTCCTTGTCTTATTCGTTATTCGGTGATTTAACTGTTGGTAAGCATGGCAATGATCATTTCTTACGACCAACCTATCAAGAGAATGGCTCAACAGTTGTAAATCCAAATCCGAGAAAGCAAGTTCATACCGGTTATGACCAATTAAACTCGATCCAGAAATTTTCCTTTCAAGCCAAAGAACATTTTCGTATTGATTATGGATTTAACTTCTCAACCAACTTGAAAGATGCTCCGCGTTATGACCGTCTTACATTAGATGATGACAACGATGGGAATTTGGATTACGAAGAATGGTATTACGGTCCGCAAGAATGGATGATGAATCGATTGGCGTTTACTACCGATAAGAAAACCAAATTGTTTGATGAATTCAGAACTATTCTAGCCTATCAAAGATTTAAGGAAAGCAGAAACGATAGAAAGTTTGGAAGTACAAACATCCGTCGACAGTTTGAAGAGGTTGATGCGCTTTCAATGAATATCGATTTAAATAAGGCTTTTAGTAATAGAACGACCTTGTTTTATGGTGTTGAAGCGATTTATAATAAAGTAAGTTCAAATGCATTTAGAGCAAATGATGATGGAACTTCAACGGCAATCAATCCGCGATACCCGGACGGTTCAACATGGCAGGCGTACGGGGTTTATGTAAGTATAAAACACTTCTTGACCGATACTTGGATCTTGAATACTGGAGTTCGTTACAGTCAATATTACATTCAAGCCGACTTCGATACAACATTGTTTCCCTATCCAATTGCATCAACGGCCAATAACAAAGGTTCATTGAATGGCAGTATTGGCTTGGTTTTTCATCCTGACAAAACATCACAGTATTATTTTAACGCGTCTTCTGGGTTTAGAGCTCCAAACATTGATGATTTAGGAAAAGTATTTGATTCAGAACCAGGAAGTGTTGTTGTTCCAAACGAAAACCTAAAGGCGGAGCATGCTTACAATACCGAGTTAGGGTTTGTAAAGTCGTTTAAAGCAAAGCTTAAACTTGATGCTGCTGTTTACTATACCTACTTGCAAAATGACTTAACACGCGCTAACTATACATTGAACGGACAAGATAGTATCCTTTACGATGGAGTGTTAAGTCAAGTTCAAGCAATTCAAAATTCAGGAAATGCACATGTTTATGGTGTTCAAGGAGGAGTTGAGGTTTCGCTTGCCAAAGGATTATCTTTGTTTAGTTCGATTAGTTTTCAGAAAGGAGTAGAGTTGGATGTTGATAGTGCCGTGTATTTTCCTAAATCACATGTTGCCCCATTATTCGGAAGAACTGCTTTGCGTTACAAACGCCGTCAATTAAGCTTAGAATTTTATGCTGTGTATCATGGTCAAGTTAGTTATGACGATTTGCCATTGATAGAAAGAAATGATGCTTCATATGCTTTAGATGAAGGTGGTTTGGCCTTTACGCCTGCTTGGTACACGCTGAATTTAAAAGGCTCCGTCTTCTTTAATAAGCATTTGTCTTTAAACGCAGGAGTTGAAAATATTACCAACCAATTGTACCGCACTTTAGGTTCGGGTATTTCTGCACCTGGATTGAATTTTATCATTTCACTTAACGCAACCTTCTAAGGTTGGATCATGTAGTATTTCCTCTGCTGTTGACTATAATGCCAAACACGATCAATTTTCCCTGTTGATTTTATTTCTGGAACGATAGCGTACACATCCTCTGGTGCTTCCAATTTTATTTGCTCCAATGAACCTTCATAAACAACGATGTCATTCGAAGCGTTTGATTCATGGTTTACATATTCAATAACGTACGATTCCGTTTCTTTTCCGTCCAATCCAAGGTTGTAGAAAATAACGTTTTCACAAACTTGCAACGGCGAATTATTATTGATTGCATAAAACCGTCTTCTTCTCGAGTTTCGAATCTTATAGTCAACTACAAAATCTTTATGTATTTGCGAGGTAATGTTCTCGAAACCAATAATTAACTCAGCTTTTGCGCTAGAAGGGACAACGACTTCTTTAGAAAGTTCTTTTGTTTTTCCATCCACAAAAAAGAAGTAATTGTAATTCCCCAAAAAGCCTATTTCGGCCATTTTTGCGGTTTTACCATTTTCGATCGCCTCATTGATTGCTCTGTCCTTAAGATTGACTGTAATGATCCAATCCGTGCTGTCATCTCTATTCAATTCGTCCTTATAGATCTTAAGGTCGTACTTTTCTATCGCAGAAATTTTAAGCTTTGAACAGATTTGGCGTGTGAGTTGCTCTTCTAATGTTCCGACAGGAGCTTCTTCTGGTTTGTCTGTTACTATTGGATCTTCGTCGTTTTTTGTGGGTTCACAAGAAAGAAATGAGATCGAAATAAATATAAAAAAAAGGTACTTCATGGGGATAAAGATACTGCTTCTTTATAAATTCGTGACATGGACTTGGAGATAGAATCATCTTGGAAAATTCGACTGGAAAAAGAATTCTCAAAACCCTATTTTGAACAATTACAAGCGTTCATTAATAATGCTTACGAGGAAAGTCCAAGCTCAGTATTCCCAGAGAAGAATCAAATTTTTCGCGCTTTTGAAGCCTGCCCTTTTGACAAGGTGAAAGTTGTTCTTTTAGGACAAGATCCTTATCCCACGGAAGGACATGCGCATGGATTGTGTTTTTCCGTAGCGCGAGATGTAAGGCCATTGCCAAAAAGTTTAATGAACATTTTTAAAGAGTTAGAATCTGACCTTGGGATTAAGCCGCCAGAAAATGGAGATTTAAACTATTGGGCAGAGCAAGGAGTTTTAATGTTGAATGCCATTTTAACCGTTCGCGAAGGCGAGCCATTAAGTCATAAGAAACAAGGATGGGAAACATTTACGGATGCTGTTATTCAGGTATTAGGTGAAAAAGAAGAGATTGTTTACATACTTTGGGGAAACGGGGCAATTAAGAAAGCTGAATCTGTTGATAGTTCACGAAACTTGGTGCTAAGTTCATCGCATCCCTCTCCACTTGGAGCGTACCGTAGTTTTTGGGGTAGTAGGCCGTTTTCTAAAGCCAATGCTTATTTGAAGTCGTTTGGAAGTGAGGAGATTGTTTGGTGACATAGTAGGTTATATATTTATTTATTTATTTAACCACTAAGACACTACTTTATTCACTTTGTATTGGTGCAAGGAATCTCTAAATAGATCCCAAACGAATTGCGCGCTAACAATCTAAGGATCGATTGTTATCCAACAATCGAATAATCCCTACCTAGCGACATACAGGTAACAATTCAAATTACTATCTTTGCGGCAATGAATTTGAAGAACGATTTAATATTAAGAGCAGCTCGAGGAGAGGATATCGAACGTTATCCAGTTTGGCTCATGAGACAAGCAGGGAGAATTCTTCCTGAGTATAGAGCAGTGCGCGGCTCGCTATCTGGCTTTAAAGAACTTGTTGAAACGCCTGAGCGTGCTGCTGAGGTAACGGTTCAGCCCGTTGATATATTGGATGTTGACGCGGCAATTATTTTCTCAGATATATTAGTAGTTCCTGAAGCAATGGGACTTGAGTACCAATTAATTGAGAAAAAAGGACCTTGGTTTGAAAAAACGGTTCGAACGGAAGAAGCTTTGAAGTCGATAGATACTGACTTCGATGTTGAAGATAGATTGGGTTACGTAATGGAAGCCATAAGAATTGCTAGTAAGGAAATCGATGGTAGAGTTCCATTGATTGGTTTTGCAGGCGCTCCATGGACAATTTTTTGTTACATGACAGAGGGGCAAGGCTCGAAAACGTTCTCCGAATCTAGAAAGATACTTTACACAAATCCTAGTTTGGCACACGAGTTGCTAAATAGTATCACAGAAGTGACAATTCGATATATCAAAGCTCAGATAAAAGCAGGTGCTCATATGGTACAGGTTTTTGATTCTTGGGCGGGGATTCTTGGAAAAGAACAATATGCCGAATTTGGATTGAAATACATAGAAAGAATTGCTTCGGCAATTAATGAGGTTCCGGTGACATTGTTTGCCAAAGGAGCTTACAATTCTGTTGTTGAGTTATCTAAAATGGATTGCAATACAATTGGAGTTGATTGGAACATGCAGATGGATACCATCCGAAAGACGGTTGGAGAAACACGAACTTTGCAAGGGAATTTAGACCCATGTGCTTTATATTCATCACATTCTGAGGTGGAGAGGCTGACGAATAATATGCTGGATTCTTTTAAAAGTAAAAGACATATTGTTAATTTAGGGCACGGTGTTTATCCGGACGTTGATCCTGAGAAGGTAAAAACATTTATTAAAACAGTTAAAAGTTATGAAATTCACTACTAAGAACAGAATTAAAGCAATTTCAACAATGACCTTCGTGGCGTTGTCGTTTTTTGCTTCGTCTCAAGACAGTGAGAATTTGGTTGCAAATCCAAGTTTTGAGTCTACCGATAAAAAAGTAAAGCGATTGGGATCGATTGCAAATGCAACAGGCTGGACATCTCCAACAGGTGTGCGTGCTGATTTATTTGTTTCTAGTAAAGTTCTAGATGTGAACGTTCCAGAAAATATTTATGGATCTGAAGTTGCAAAGGAAGGTGTTAATTATGCCGGAATTGTTTCTTATTCATATGGAAATAAAGTTCCTCGTAGTTACATTATGAGTAAGATGGATGCCCCTATGAAAAAAGGAATGACCTATTGCGTAAAATTTAATGTGTCTCTTTCAGAAGCTTCAAAATACGCTTCGAATAATATTGGGGCATTGTTCTTGAAAAAACCAAAAGGTACGGATGCTAAGCTTCCTATAATAGATGAACCAAGTCTGCTTCATTTCAACAATGGAATGAAGATTATGAATGCTCGTTACAACTGGACGGAAGTTTGTGGAACATTTGTTTCTACAGGAGGTGAAAAGTACATTATGCTTGGAAATTTTTTGTCTGATGACGAAACGAAGTACGAAAGAATGAAGAAAAGTAAAGATGTGAAGGTTAAAGAAGTTATTGCGGCTTACTATTATATTGATGATGTATCAGTTCAATTGTTGGACAGCGATAAGGGGGAAAGATGTGAATGTGCTGCTGAAGAAGCTGGTGATTCATATTCAACTACAATTTATCAGAAGGTTTTCCAAATGACTGAGGAGATGACCGTTTCGGATCAAATTGAAGAACACCAAGTTTTCTTCGCCTTTGGTAGAGATAAAATGAACTCAGAAGGCAAAGAGTCTTTGGATTTCATTATTGAACAATTGAAAGCAAATCCAGAAATGAAACTTCAAATCAATGCACACAATAACGCAATGGAAGATGAAGTTGGAATGGAAAACGATTTCTATGCGGATATGGACGGAAAACGTCTTGGGTCAGTGATAGAGTATCTAATTGCTGGAGGAATTGATGAGGGAATATTAATTGCTACTCAAAAAGGCAGCGATTCACCAAACCCTGATGTTACAGAAGAAGATTTAGTTGAAGATGAAGATTTGGCTCTAGCAAAAAGCAGAAGAGTTACCTTCAAAGTGAGGTAAGTTAGAACTGATTTAATAAAAAAAAAGCCCTCTCAGTTCCGATAGCTATCGGATCGGGAGGGCTTTTTTATTTGAATGAATTCGCGTAGAATTTTGAATAAGTTTAACCGTGAAGGCTAGACTATACTCTGCAAGTTGAATTGACTATTTACTTGTTATTTTCACTATTCCGATAGTGACAGGTTTGTACTCTTCTGCCGTTCTAATTTTGCCTTGCTGATACTTTTTTCCAATAAGAATAGCATCTTGTCCAATTCTATCTCCAAGGAAATCATTGGAGTCATGATCTCTTAGGTAGCTGTTGTTTGAGCCGCGACCGATAATTTCAACATCTTCAAACATTTCCATTGGTCCAAAACCTTGTGTAATTTGTTCTCTTTTAACGACAGAACAATCCTCCAAGTTTATCATAACATGAACTGGATAATTGGTGGAGTTAACGCCTCGCTTTATCAGTCCAATAAACTGCCCCTCTTGATCATAACGAAAGGCCTGATCGTTCATTAAAACATGAAGTTTATTTGATTCATCCAAAAAAGCACTTACCACTATGCCTAATAAGGGGAGGCGAGAATAGGTTACAATTTTTCCTTTATTGTCAATTTTATATGAGATGCCTGCAATAATATTTCCTGTACCAGTGAATACGCCGGCAAAGTTAAACAGACCAATTGAATTGTCTTCGTCATCTTTCGTATGTAGATTAATTTCCCTCGTGAAATATGCACCCTTTACGCTTTTCGCTGCGTTCTTCTTGAATTTGGCCGCACCTTCAATTCTTTCATCACCAACTAGGCTTAGCAAAGGAATCTTAATTTCATCCAATTGAATTAACTTTCTGTTATTGATTGTAAATGATGTTAATGCCACCTCGTTAGACAAGCCTTCAAATCGCATGGACTCAAAATAGCATTCTCCTTTTTTCATTATAAAATCTCCCTTAATGAAATGGCTATTTTTCCATTCTTTGGTGTGAACGATTGAATATTCACTTTTTATTTCTGCGACAAATACGTGTGTGGTAATTCTATAGGGTGTGGAGCTTGATACTTGAAATATGTCTGCATCATAGCCTTCCGATTTAAGAATTTTGCCTCCTAAATAAAACGTTCCATTTTCTGCGAAAAGTATCTTAGTTAGAATTGGAAGCCCATCATATCTAGGAATAGTTAATCGTTTATCATAAATTTTGGTAAGAGTTTCTTTACTGAACACCGCAGCCTCAACATAAATCAGCTTTGGTCTATAAGGATCTGAATTGATTTTTAATACTCCAAAAAAGTCATCATTTGAAAAGAGTTTGAATTCAGAACCCATTTGTACAGGACTAAAATCATGTAGAGCTTCCGATTCTCCAATTGTAGAAAAATCATTCATGCTTCTTTCAGAAAGAGTTACTTTTCCTGAGCCTAGTGATGCTCCGAATGAATAAAGTTTTTCCTTGGCCGTAAAAAAATCCAAGTTATCAAACAAAGCAGCATCAGTAGAGTTTGCTTCATTCAATAATTTGCTTTCCAATTCTCCTGTTTCTTCGTTGTATTTGTGTTTGTAAAGAAATGATTCTCCGCTTAAAATTGCTTTCTCAATCGTAATTATAGTATTCGAATCAATTCTAATTAAACTTGAGAATTGATGTTTACCTGAGTCGTTCCAGTCAAAGATTGGCGTTTGGCAGTGAACCTTTCCAAATGTAAGGAGACAAAGAATTGCAATAGAATATTTAACCATAATAAGGTCCTAGTTGTATTTCTTTCAAAGGTAGTTAATCCAACAAACAAAAACTCAGCCTCAATCCCGATAGCTTTCGGGATTGAGGTGGGGGAGTTTTTTTTATAGAATTTGGAGGGTACTTTCGCTCCTCAATTTATTAGTTTTTAATTTCCAATGGTTTCTGCTCAACACCTCTTTCTGGCGATACTTCTCCAGTTTCCAAAGGCTTAACAATTTTCTTGCTGTCTGGTTGGTTGTATAAATCAGGTTGTAAATACTTTCCTTGGTTCCATTCTTCTTTATTAACCTCAACTTGTTTTGATCCTGGATGCTGTTGCATGTAAGGATCGTTTCTTTCAGCGTAAACTGTCCAAGACACTTCCATTCCTGCCGAACCTCCAGCAATTACAAATTGTCCATTGTTGAGTTTTTCTTTAATGAACAAAGGTGCGTATCCTCCGATTGGAGTTAATTGATAACTGAAGTTAGCGTTCACTGCATCGAAGTAATCTGGCATTGTTACAACTACTTCTCCGTTTGCATCAAAAGGAACTGTTCCTCTGTACATGTTCAATACTTCATTCGATTCAATACTGTAATGCCTCAAATACTTGTGTTCAGGATCCAATGGATGATCTATAGAGAATGCTTTAGTACCCGCAGCGCCAAAATCACCATTAGCGTATATTGAGAATCCAAGAGGATCAGTTTGATCTCCCCAAACGCCAACATACCCCATTCCGTATGCACCTACTGCATTTCCCAGAGGTCCAATTGCGTCATAGTTTCTTCCGTAAGTTCCAAATCCAAGTTGATAGTTTGTTTCTCCAACCGTTCCGCTGTGACCTATTCCGTAGGTTCCATAACCACCAGTTGTTCTAAGGTTATTGCCATAAACACCTTGAGCAGCCGTTGCTGTTGATTCTACTTGTCCAGAAACGCCAGATGCACCTCCAGTTGTACTCCCAACGATTGCAGAAGTTAAGCCACTCGTCGCATTCGTACTCGCTTGAATCGGAGAGAATGCGTTTGCTGCACTGGTTGAAGTTGCTAGTATTCCAACTCCAGTGTTTGTGGTTGTAGCGCGTAAGCCAATTCCATTCGCCGTTCCGTTGATTAATTCAACCTCACCCGCATCGACTGTAATAACGCTTCCGAGTCCAGCACCGCCTTGGTCGTAAGCTTCGTCCAAAGTGTTTCCACCTCCAGCTAAAGTAACTGTGTTTCCTCCCGAGATCGTAAGGTCTTGACCAAGCAATTGAAGCGATTGAATTTCATTCGCTGGATCCGCATCCGCATCATCAACCAAATCAATGGCAACGCTTCCTGCAGTTTCGGCATACAAAGCGTAAGGAACACTCAAGAATTGAGAAGTTCCCGAAATCGTATAAATTGTTCCTCCAGTTGGATCTGTTTCCGTTTTCAGAAAGTAAGGCCCATTTGACCAATCAATTGCAGCGAATGATCCCGCAACAACAGTTCCTCCGCCTATTTCTAACGTTGTAAGCCCATTCGCGTTTGTAGAAGGGGTATGGGTTTCAATATAAACAGCAATTCCAGTGGGTGAAGTTTGAAGAATGCTAATTTGCATTCCAATCGCCGAACTTGAAACAAGTTGATCCGATCCATCACGGACAACGGCTTGATAGGTCATCTTTTGCGGTGATTGCGCCCATGACATCATTGTCACTGATATAAAAAGGGCAGTTGTTAGAAATCGTTTCATACTTAGTTTTTAATGATTTTGATTGATTGAATGTTGTTTGTCGCGTTTTTGATAACAAGGTTGTAGTGTCCTGTTGCCAGAGCCCGCATATCAATTTGAGTTTCGACAGTTTCTACAATTCCTTGAACGACAATTTTGCCCTTCAAATCGTACAATGCATAACTTAAATCGTTTGTAAAACTTTCGAATTGAAGAATTATAAACTCGTTCGTGGGGTTCGGGAAAAGTGAAACATTCACGAAAAACGCTTCTTTAATTCCCAGTTCGTAAAACTCATAAGGTTGTTGTACTCCTTGATTGATCGATCCATTCGATCCTTGGCTATTGTTGTAGTCGATTTGAC
>JBLHVW010000150.1:0-9248 GCA_047628775.1 Salibacteraceae bacterium
GTTCAGGCAAATTCAATCACTTCCAATTATACTGTGGCAAATATTGTAACAGATGTAGGTTCAAATACTTTTGGTGGTTGGACCATTGTTATTGTTTACAACAACATCTATGAAACCATGAAAAACCTTACCGTTTTTGATGGTTTAGCAAATGTTAGTCCCGGGGCAAGTGGAACAGTAGATATTCCTCTTTCTGGATTCTTAACCCCTCCATCTGGAGCTGTAAATTTTGAGCTTGGAGTGGTCGCACATGATGGCGATAGAGGGCAAGCGGGAGATCAACTTTCATTCAATGGTGCTGGAGCATTTGTAAATATTAGCGATGTTATCCACCCCGTAAACAACTCCTTCAACAGTACAATATCAGAAAACGGAGTTCTCACGGGATTCCGTAACCCAAGTTACAACAACAACTTAGGGCACGATGCAAATATCTATTCTCCGGATAATGGAACATTCAACTATATCGGGAATGCTGCATCAACAGCAACAATACGTATTTCTACAAACTCTGAAACGGTCTTAACAAGTGTTATCACTTCGGCAATTGATATTTATGAACCCGACCTTAGAGCGGCAGTTACTTATACTGATTTAAATGCTGGATCCGTGCAGCCGGGAGATATTTTGGAGTATTCCATTGTCGCAAAAAATATTGGTTCTGATGTCTCAATTGGAACCTTTTTAACGGATACATTAGATCAACGATTGATCTATATTCCCAATTCATTATCTATAGATTACGGGCCTAACGCTGGGCCCAAAACAGATCCAATAGATGTTGATCAAGGTGAATTTATTATAGCGGACAACGTGGTTCGAGTGAGAATTGGAACAGGAGCTAACGGAACTGTCGGTGGACAGGTTATTAATTCTCCGAATGGTGCCGACAGTACCGTTATAAAATTCCAAGTTCAATTGCCTGCTGAATGTGCAATTTGGCAATGCGGACCTATACTTGAAAATAGGGCCTTTCTTTTTGGAACGGGACAAATTTCAGGAATTACAAATGGGAATAATGGAGCATCAGATTTACTTGATATCAATGGATGTCCATCACTTGAAAGTGGCATTGTTACAGTTGATGTTAGTAATTGCCCCGATACGGTTATAACACATACAGATTCTCTATGTGTCGGTGAATTACTATCGTTAAGTTTCCCGAATTCAACATTCTTAGATTTCTCTTGGACAGGACCAAATGGATTTACATATACTGGGAATAATCCTATGATTCCAAATGTTCAACTTATAAATGGTGGGGATTATATTTTACATGTTAGTTATTTAGGCGTTGAATGTATTTCGGATACAACAGCTCCTGTTTTTGTTTCTGACAATCCTACTTTACAACTTAACACCCTCCAAGATGACACCTGTTTTAATTTAGGGCTAGGATCAATAAATGTCAGCGGTATTGGAAATGCACCCTTTACTTACCAATGGTCGAATAGCGATATGGATTCACTTGCAGGAAACTTGAACGCAGGAACATACAATGTTATTGCCACAGACCAATATGGATGCACTGTTGCAGATACATTCTCAATTACAGAACCGACTATTCTTGAGGCTACAGCGTCCATTTTATCCGATTATAATGGACAAGACATAAGCTGTTACAATGCTATGGATGGTGACGCTGCGGTAGTCGCAACGGGCGGTGTTCTTCCGTATAGTTATTTGTGGACGCCTACCTCGTTGATTATGGATACCATTACTGGACTTGATGCTGGAATGCATGTTGTTACTGTTACGGATAGTAATGGATGTTTTGTAATGGATAGCGTAAATCTGATTCAGCCTGATTCACTTTCTGTAACTGCTGCAATAACAAACGTTTTATGTTTTGGAGATAGTACTGGTGTAATTGATGTTACAGTGCTTGGTGGAACAATGCCATATACCTACTCTTGGTCAACCAATGATGTCACGCAGGACTTATTAAACATACCGTCTGGAGTTTATATTGATACTGTAGTTGATATTAATGGATGCAGCGATACGGTTTCATACATCATAACATCACCTCCTTTGCCATTATCAATGACCTCTGTCGTCACTGATATTTTATGCTTTGGTGACTCAACTGGATCAGTACTGCTAAATGTGTCGGGAGGAGTTCCTGGTTATACTTATTCTTGGTCCAATGGTGATTTAGATTCATTGGCCGGTGATTTACCTGCAGGAACATATACGGTTACGGTCACAGACTCAAATAATTGTACAATTACGGAGACGTTTACATTAACAGAAGCCCCAGTTTTAGTAACGTCAACTGCAATAACCTCTGATTATAACGGACAGGACATTAGCTGTTTCAACGCATTGGACGGAAGTGCTCAGTTAACAGTAACTGGAGGCGTTCAGCCCTACACTTATTTATGGACGCCTGGATCCTTAATCACAGACTCCATTACAAACCTAGACGCTGGAACATATACAGTTGTGGTTACAGATAGTAACGGCTGTCAAATGCTTGACAGTGTTACTTTGGTTCAGCCCGATACGATTTCAATTACTGGCGTAATTACCGATGTTCTTTGTTTTGGAGATACACTTGGTTCCATTGATGTTACAATAATTGGGGGAACATCACCGTATACCTTCTCATGGTCAAACAATGCAATTACTGAAGATCAAATTGACCTTAGTTCAGGCACTTATACGGACACTGTGACGGATATCAATGGATGTATGAATTTTGTTGATTTCACAATTAGTCAACCTCTTGATTCAATGACAATTTCTGCGATAGTCACAGAAAATATTTGTTCAGGGGATTCATTAGGAACAATAGATCTTACAGTAGTTGGTGGTGTGGTGCCTTACACCTACTTATGGTCCACAGGAGATACTATTCCAGATTTAATTGGCCTTCCGCAAGGAACATACACTGTTATCGTTTTGGATTCAAACAATTGTTCTCAAAACTTTGAGATAGACATTTATACACCTGACGAACTTGAAGCATCTGCTATCGGTTTGGATCCTTTCTGTCAAAATGGTACACAAGGTTCAATTGACCTTTCGGTTATAGGTGGAACTCCTGGTTATAATTACACATGGAACAATGGTGACACCATTCAGGACATCACAAACTTAAACGCTGGACTTTATTTTGTTAGCGTCTCAGACACGAACAATTGTATCGACACCTTGAGTGTAACTATATCAGATCCGGATGCAATTCTTATCTCAGAAATGCATATAGATGTTCTTTGTTATGGTGATTCTACAGGTGCAATTGATATTTCGCTTACCAACGGTACTCCTGGTTACGTTTACGATTGGAGCAATAGTGAAGTAACACAAGATATTACAGGTCTTCCTGCTGGTCCGTATTTCGTAAATATTTTGGATACAAATAGCTGCGGTGGATTCATGTCTTTCACAATTGCTGAGCCAGATACCGCGCTTCATTTCACATCAACATCAGTGACCGATATTTTATGTTTTAACGATTCTATTGGTGCTATTGATATTGAAGTTGACGGTGGTGAAATTCCATATACCTACTTGTGGAATACGACTGAAATAACACAGGATATTCAGAACCTTGGTGCTGGGATTTACACCGTAGTTGTTACGGATAGTAACATGTGTGAAATTTTATATGTTGATACGGTTTTCCAACCAACTCAATTGATACTTTCTGAAACACATTTGGACATTCTTTGTTTTGGTGATTCAACTGCTTCGATTGATGTTACAACTGTAGGAGGCGTTCAACCTTATTCTTATCTATGGAATACGACTGATACAACCGAAGATTTAACGGGGATTCCACTTGGAACATATTCGTTAACGGTAACCGATACAAATGCTTGTATTGATACCATTTCAATCACTATTATCGAACCAATTGCCCCGATCAATTTATCGACCTCAATTACGCACGTTCTTTGCGCAGGAGGAGATAATGGAGCAATTGACCTCATAGTAACTGGCGGCTCAGCGGGATACACCTACCTTTGGAATACAGCTGACACGATTCAAGATTTAGACACTTTAGTTGCGGGCTCATATAATGTGACGGTGACCGATTCAAATGCTTGTTTCGATACAGTTTCGGTAATTGTACTTGAACCAACTCCTTTGGGGATATCTGGTACTGCTATTCCAACTTGTTTCGGCGATTCAATCGCATCGATTGATATCACTGTTACTGGCGGGGTTCTGCCATATACTTACTTATGGAGCAATATGGAAGTTACCGAAGATCTTCAGAATCTACTTCCTGGGATATACAGTGTCGTAGTGACGGATAGTAATAATTGTCAAATAACCTACACCGACACCATTCTCGATCCTTCAGATATTGTACTTTCTGAAACGCATGTTGATGTGCTTTGTTTTGGCGCCGCTACTGGGTCAATAGATCTTACGTCGATAGGTGGGGTTCAACCTTATTCTTATTTATGGAATAATGCTTCTCCAAATCAAGATTTAACAAGTATACCCTCTGGCACATACTCTGTTCTTGTAACGGACGCTAGTAATTGTACGGATACCTTATCAGTTCTAATTGCACAACCTTTAGCGCCGATCAACTTAAACTCATCAACTGTTTCCGTTCTTTGCTTTGGTGATGAAAATGGAAGTATTGATCTTACCGCGACAGGAGGGACACCAGGATATACCTATTCTTGGGTTACTGGTGATACTTTGCAGGATATTGATACATTAACCGCAGGATCATACGTAGTTACGGTAACTGATTTGAATGGATGTATAGAAGTATTAAACACTATTGTTTCAGGGCCATCGGAACCATTATTATTAGAGGGATATTCGATTCCTATTTGTTTTGGAGATACAATTGGAGTTGCCAGCGTTGTGGCTGAAGGTGGTACTCCAGGATATTCTTATTTATGGAATACAGGATCAAATAATACACTCGACTCTCTAGCTGGATTAGGTGTCGGCTCATATAGCGTTTTGGTGACAGATGCAAATGGATGTACAGCAACGGAATATATTGATGTCGCCATTGTAAATGAGCTTGCTGGATGCGTTATTGTTGACATGCCTAATGTTTTTACTCCAAACGGTGATTTTGTAAATGATTTGTTTCTTCCTGTTGAGATCCTAAGTATTAAAGACTTTAATATTGTCATCTTAAACCGTTGGGGAAATGTTATGTTTGAATCACCCAGCTATACTGACGGTTGGGACGGATTAACTCCTAGTGGTGCAGAAGCTAGCGGTGGCGTTTACTTCTGGAAAGTAGTTTATGAAGACGTTTATGGGAAGTCAGGTGTGAAGCACGGTAGTCTTACTTTAATTCGAGACTAAATTGTAACGTTTTTCTTAGGAATTTCATTCTTAGAATCTATCAAACAAAAAAAGAGCAAACCTATACGATTTGCTCTCTTTTTTTGTTTCTGGTTTGATCAAATTAATTCCCGAAATCACCCATTGCATTTCCACTGAAAGAGTTGTTTCCGTCGTCTACAAAAGTACTTGCATTGTTCGGATTAAACAATCCGTGTCCAGCGCTATTAGTAACAGATGAATTCCCAAGACGAAGGTAAGATGTAGTCCATAGAGTGATTATTCCTGTGTAGGTTGAACTGCTTCCTCCGTAAGAGAAATCACAATAATCAAATCGATTTAATGTACTTATTGAACTGATATAACGAATCCCTTCCCAAGAACCTGGCGTTGCACTATCTCCTGTAAAACGAATTCTATCTGCAGCTGTTCCAACGCAATTAAATGAACCTCCAGTCCAAACGATCATTCTCGATCCTGCCTCAAATTGAAAACGAGTACCGGGCTGAACAGTTACATCGCTGTTAATTCCAAACTGTCCAATAATATGATAAGGGAATGAAGAGCAAGCATTGATTGTTGTTGGACTCGTTAATTGAGAATCGTGCACTTGAATAAGGTCGTAAAGGTTTGCATCTCCTGTATTTGAAGAGGCAATACTTCCAATTTGCTGTGCATCGATTTCAATTGGGTAAAGATCATTCAATGAAAAAACGCTGTTACTTACACCTCCGAGTGTCACATTTGGAGTTCCTGCTTTTAATCCATTTGCAGCACTAAATCCAAAATAAGATTCGTCTACATTTAGATATCCGCTTAGGTCAACATATACAAGTGCATTGTAAGTGGCATTGCTTCCGCCTCCTGTAATATCCGTGTATTCGATTCGGTTTTCAGGAGTATTGGTTCTAATGTAAATGAACTCCCATTGGCCCTTTAAACTTGTTGATTCTCCTTGAATCTTAATCCGCTCTCCTGATGTACCAACAGATTTGAAAGAACCGTTTCCGATGACACTAATTTTTGATCCATTTTTCATCTGAATCTTAACACCTGGTTCGATGACTAAATTGGCGAATACATTATAAGTTCCTTCAATGCAATAATCGGGAACAGCAGGATCTGCGACATGATTTGTAAGGATGATATCGTCATTTTGATTTCCTGTTAAAACCGTACATTCTGGGAAAGTACCATCTGGATTTGGGACTGGATCTTTATCACAACTGCTTAGTACTAAACATGATATTGCCAGTGCGTATATAATTGTATTCTTTTTCATAGTGCTCATTTTTAAATGCACATTAATAATCGATTAATGTGTTCTGTTTTTATTACACTACAAAGTTGGAGTATTGTTACAGGAACTTTCAGAGGGGAATGCTTGAAAATAGAACCAAGGGTTTTCCCTGATGTGAGTGGATTACTAAAAAACGAACCCTTTGAGAATCGATTCTCTTACCAGACTTGCGACATTTTTCACTTGAAATTTCATTAACAAGGCGGAACGATAGGTTTCCACTGTTTTTTCCGAAATGAACAATTTGGCTGCAATTTCTTTCGATGACAATCCTGCTTGAATTTGCTCAAGTACTTCCTTTTCGCGATTGGTTAAGTTTATTTCGTTGGCAAAAGTATCTTTTGAGAAGAGCGAAGCAAATAGTTTTTTTTCCAATTGAGTTGAAACATATTGCTTGCCATTGGAAACGGCCTCAACGGCATCTATCAATTCAGATAAGGGAGCACCTTTGGAAACATACGCCTGAAAACCACTCGCTAGAACGGACTTTACAGTAAGCTCATCTTCATGTGATGACAAGGCAATTCGTTTCATGTCCGGAGCCATTTTTACAATTTCACCAATCATTTCTCGGGCGTCGTCTTCACCGAATCGAACGTCCAAAATGAGAACATCAAACGTTTTAAGCTCCAGGGCTGCAAGCAATTCATTCTTATTACTGGCTGCGACAAATTTAGCATCACTATTCACGGACTGAATGTATGCAATTACTCCATTTGAAATTAATGCGTGATCGTCTCCAATTAAAATGTTCATCTGCCCTTCATCTATTATATGCTAAAAGTAGCTATTGTTCCTGTCTCTGAATTCGAATCGATGTGAAAATAACCATCCAATTGATTTGCCCTGCGAAAGATGCTTGCAAGACCATTCGAATGCTTCGATAATTCTACATCGAAACCTTTGCCATTATCCTCAACCAGAAGTGTTACTTTATGCACATCTTCCACCATAATTTGTATGCTAATTTCATTTGCGTTTGCATGCTTTATAGCATTTTGAGTCAATTCCTGCGCCACGCGGTAGAGGACATTCGCTTTGTTCTTTTCTATGATCGCATCGGATGGAAGCACCGCTGTATACAATTTGCATTTTTCTGTTCGGTTGTCCTTCGCAAATTGAACCAGCGCCTCTGCAAAGCCAAATTTCTCAATATAAATTGGTGCTAAATTGTGGGACAATCGACGTGTTTCTTCGTGCGTTTGAAGGAGGAGTTCTTCCAAGGCTCTTTTCTCATCTTCTCCAATTGCGGTATTGGTTAATACTTGATAGCGCGCTGCAACGAGATTTGAAGCAACACCATCATGAAGTTCATGTGCAATGCGTTCCCGTTCAATTTCTTCAGTTTCAAAGATGGCTTGGATAACTTCTTTTGCTTTTTTCGACTCTAAAAGCTCCATTCTAATTTTATTTCTCTCACGAATAAAAAACAATCCCAAAACCAATCCGATAAGTACCACGAAAAGAATCACTAGCACTAGCGTTAGGTTTCTTCGGTCCACTTTCTCTTGCAACAATTTACCATTGCTTTTGGCCAAGGCCTTTTCTTTCTTTTCCGTATCGTATTTCACCAAAAGTTCATTGATCGCTTTCTTATTCTCAATGCCATTTTTATCTAGAAAAATAGCATGTGATTCTTCCATAAATTGATAGGCCTTCGAGAATTGCTTTGTACCAAAATAAGCTTTAGCCAAGTTCTTTTTGATCGAGTAGAGGGTTGTCCTATTTTCCGATTGATCAACCAGAGATATTGCTTTTTCTCCATGCATTACCGCCAATGAAAAGTCTTTTGTGCCTAAATTTGCACTCATTAAACCAATGGAATTCAGGATGATGAACGCTTTCACTTGATACTTTTCACTCATTTCCAATGACGCTCCTAAGTACTCTTTTGCCGTTGCGAACTCTTTTTTACTAATGGCTACTTCACCCAATGCAAGATTCGCTACAAGAATGGCAAGTATACTGTTCTTGCTTTCTGCACTTTTTAAAGCGATTTGCCCGTGTTCCTTGGCAGCTTTCATTTTGCCTAGTTTGGCTTCTGAGATACTTAAGACGGCCATTAAGTTGCTGTAAAACCAATGGTCTGGATAATCCTTCATTAATAAATATCCTTTCCAGGCATACTTATAGGCAGATTCATAATCGACCAAAGAGAAGTAGATGTTTGCAATGTTGCTGTTCATCATTGCCGCATTTGTCCCTTCACCTGCATCTTCACTCAACTGCAACGCTTTTTGAAAAAAGGAAATTGCTTTCTGAGATTCTTGTCTGTTTGCGTGCACTTTACCTATAAGATTGAAATATTTGGCCTTAGAATACTCACCTAGTTTTTTCGGGCTGTTCTTTAAGGTCTTTTCAGCAGAAGTTTTAGCTTCATCGAATTGCCCAGTGATCAGTAATAAATTTGCATTTTGATAGGTATAGATGTCAATAAGATGTATATCTCCTTTTAGCAGCGCAAACAACGAGTCTTTAGATGTTTCATTGATCTTCGGTAAATTCTGTGGTGAAAAAAAAGACACAATGGAGGTCGAATCAGAGCTTTGGGCAATTGAAAATGATGAAGATAGGTTTAGGCCAATTGCAAGAAGTATAAAAAAACGGGAAACACGGGTGCTAGCAATTGACATAGATTGGTTCTTTTCAGGAAGATAAAGATAGAGAAAAG
>JBLHVW010000151.1:0-9242 GCA_047628775.1 Salibacteraceae bacterium
CCAATTTACCCGAAACAGCAACAGAAGCTGCCGTGGTAATCTTCTTCAATAAAGCTTCGTCCAAATTTTCAAAGTCAACAACCGCTTGAATATTATTAATTGTCGAACCGTCGTTTATGGATATAAACCGATTACTTCTAAATGCTCTTACCCATCCTTTAACCAATACATCGTTTCCTACTTGTCCGTTTTTCAGAACTTCAGCGATTTTTTCTCTTTTCATTTTTTGCTTTATTGAACGTGCAAAGATAGTGAATTCGATTGTTAGAATTTCGAATTTGGATGTTAGAATTTAGAGACTAGACTTTAGAAGGAGGAATATCTAAAATCTACTATTCAAAAGAGGATTGTTTGGTGTTTAAATTCACTTCACGCGTTCAAATCGAACCATCAAAAAGCAGTTAAATCAGAGCCTGCGCTTGAACGACAATAGCAGTTCCGTTGATCAGGTTTTAACAAATCTCTCCGAAATCTATCAAAAAACAGATGCCGTTTCTTTTGGGTTTGGAATTCGTTATATCCGAAACAAAGGAACTATTAGCGGTGAGTACGAGAATTTAATGCGCTATAATTTTGACTTTGGTGTCAAACATCAATTGGATCGATTCCGTTTCAAATACTGATTTTTCAAATGCCTTGAATACATTGATTAGTCATACTTCATCGCGCTATTCTGTTGTTGATGCTTATGCACCTTGATGAAGTCGATTATTCGATTATCCGAAAGTAGATTTAGATTGTTAACTCGGGACTCAATTCTCTAACACGCGCTTGAATCGAACAATCGAAAAGCGCAGCGGTCAATAAATCGGGAAATCGATCTTATTTGTTGTTCCAATTCGACATCGCTCTGTTTAAGCCAATCGTTGTAAAATCTTTGATGAATGATTTCGAGACCATGATTCTTTCGCCCATTGCAGCGTCTTCATCTTTGTGCCATTCTCCCAAAACGTAATTCACCTGCTTTCCCGGATTGAATTCGCTTCCAACTCCAAATCGTAAACGGGCGTAATTTGATGCGTTCAATGTTGCTTGAATATCTTTCAATCCATTGTGTCCGCCGTCAGATCCTTTTCCTTTCATTCTTAACTTTCCAAACGGAAGCGCAATATCGTCCGTAACCACAAGAATGTTTTCCAATGGGATTTTTTCTTGTTGCATCCAATAGTTCACCGCCTTTCCAGAAAGATTCATGAACGTAGTAGGCTTGATTAAAATGATGGTTCTTCCTTTGAACTTCACCTTAGAAACCTCCGCATGTTTGTCCTCAGAAAATTCACCGTCGTGTTCTTCGGTAAAGGATTCCACTACTTTAAAACCGATGTTATGTCTCGTGTTTTCGTATTTCGAACCTGGATTCCCTAGACCTACAATTAGATATTTCATGCTGTTGTTTGAATTGCAAATTTAAACTTGTTTAAATGAAATCGAAACCTGACGTGTAAAATGGTTGTTTCGAAGTGGATTTTGTATTGGATCGTTGCACAATATTCGCTTTACTCACTCCAATAACCTTGTGCAATAGACCCCATTTCACCTCATCCTTTACTTTGGAATATAAATTATCGTTGACATCGGTCCACCAAAGAATTAGGTTCTTGTTTTCCAGCTTCAATATTCCTTGAAATAACTCAGCGAGCAATTCGGGGTTGTTGTCTTTAACGATTACCGCTTCGGGTACAACACACACGTTTCTTTTCGGTCGAATGAGTCTATTGAAACCCGGAATGAATGGTATTATTTTCGTCAACAGCCCTCCTGCTTTTCCAGGCAACCTTTTAATTTCCCACGTAGAAATAGAACCCTTCGCGAAAGCAATGATTTCACCGTTCTCGTCTTTTATCAAGTAAAATGGAGGCTTCGATGTTTGCTCCGAAAAAAAATAGTGGTAATTCTTGAAACGACTTTCAACCAACTCTTTTACTTCGCTCCAATCTTCACTTTTATGAACTCTTAAACTTGCTTCAGGGTTAACCCGACTAAAAGTCTGCGTTGCAATCTCACCAACCGTTTCAAAGCCAAAAGTTTGACTCATCCAAAGGCTTTTTTCGTTCTTCGGATCAATATAGGCGTAAAAAGAATCTACATTGCCTCTCTCGTTTTCACCGTCCAAAGAGGATTGAAAATAATCTCCCAACTCCTTTTTTAACAAAGATGTTCCTTTGGATTTTTTAACTCCAGTTGATTGAAACTTCAGGGAAAATGCAAAATAACGCACATACCAATGGTTCGCTCTTCGACAAAAAGTGACATTCGAAATCACATTATTGTTGCGTTCCATGCTCAAAAAGAGCGGGTTGTCAGCTTCTTTAATTCGTTCAGCTGTATCCAAATGTCGGTACTGTGCGCCATTCGTTCCAAGCGTTACCAATTCTAATAATCCAATTATTTCAGGCGTTTCCTTTTCCCTTATTTTAAACGATGCGTGCACTAGTATGCCGCTTTAACGATCGCTTTAATGTCATCCGGACGAATTGCTTTGCGCTCGCCCATTTCCACCCAGCCTCTGTCAATAAAAACTTGTTTGATTGTTTCATCGGCACCAGTAAACGCTTCTGTATAGTCAGAAATTCTTGTTTTAACACCAAGCGACTGAAAAAACGTTTCCGTCTTCTGAATGGCCTCTTTTGCTATTGCATCGTCATCACCTGTCAAGTTCCAAACACGCTTGCCGTATTGAATTAACTTTTCGCGCTTGTTTTTAAATTGATGTTCGTAAAGCCGTGGTGCAATAATCGCCAATGATTGAGCATGATCAATTCCATACATCGCCGTTAGTTCGTGTCCTATCATGTGCGTTGTCCAGTCTGAAACAACGCCACATCTCAAGTTTCCGTTTAAGGCATGCGTTGCACACCACATTAAGTTAGAAGCGAACTTGTAATCCCCAGGATCATCAATTGAACCAGAAATTTCAATCAGTGTCGTCAAAATAGCTTCCGCTTCGCGCTCTTGCAACAAATTCCCAGAAGGAAAAGTTAAATATTGCTCCAGAGTGTGCATGTATGAATCAATAAGCCCGTTGGCGATTTGCCTTTTTGGAAGTGTGGCTACCACGGATGGATCACAGAATGAAAACTTAGGGAAGAACAATAGCCCACTCATTACGCGCTTCTCGCTTAATTCTCTTCGGCTAATTACCGCACCCGAATTCGCCTCAGAACCAGTTGCAGGCAACGTAAGTACCGTTCCAAAAGGAATCGCTTCTTTGAATTTACACCCTTCCTTATTCTCTAAGACATCCCATGGATCACTTTTGTAAGGAATTGCGCCACTCATAAATTTAACTCCATCTATCACGCTACCTCCACCTACGGCAAGAATAAAATCTGTATTCTTTGCTTGCGCCAACTCCACCCCTTTCATCAAAGTTTGATAATCCGGATTTGCTTCTACGCCTCCAAATTCTGTTACTTCAAAGTCCTTCAAACGATCAATCAGTTCATCGAACAAACCGATTCTTTTAATACTTCCTCCGCCGTACACTAACATAGGACGTTTCACATTCAACTCAGAAAGTAATTCTGGCAATCGCGACAATTGATTTTTACCAAAAAGTATTCTCGTTGGGTTAACTACTTCAAAATTTTCCATACTGTCTTATACAAAAAACCCCGATTCATCAGAGACAAATCGGGGAATATTTAAACTTCATTTTAATTAAAACACACCATTATCTTCAACCGCGTAAGCGACTGTTAATGCATCTATCTTTTCTAATTGATCTCGAATATCGAATATTAAAATCGTTGGAGCCGATTTATCTGCTTTCACACAGGTAATAACATTTTCGATTTTCTCCTTCATTCGAGGTGGCTTGGATTCAAATTTATCCTTCTTCCATCTTGAAATAGCATTCGTATTGTACAATTCACCTGCAGCAGGCTGAAGAACATTATCTAAGAACAAAGCATATCCCAGCTTGAACTCTGCAGCTCTTGCCGGATTTCTAGGCTCTCCTAAATAAAGAAAGTCAATTTCTGATCGCTGTTTGTAGGGGGTCATGTCAGTCGCCTTCAATCCAACGGGACGCTCAACTTTCACGGTTGGATCTGACTCCTTCGTAGTCGTTGCAACCATAAAGAAGAACAGCAACATAAATACAATATCAGGCAATGATGAAGTATTTACTCCTGGTACTTCTCTACCTCCATCTTTTCTAAATTTTGACATACTCTTTATTTATTTAGAATTAATTAATTCGGCTTAACTTCGATAATACGAGCAGGATAAAGAACCTCGAGTAATTTAAGCTTACGCTTATCACCTGCCTTATCTGTTTTATCCATTGCTTCTCTCTTTTTCATGATTCCATAGGATTCACCAAAAATATCTTTTGCTGCAACATCTCTCAATTCAAAAATAGCCTCTTCAACTTCAGATTGGATTTTAGCAAACAACTCATACTCAGTTTCCGCCATAACCTCAACACGTATGTGCGCTTGAAAGTGAATCTCTGGAAGAATATTTTTCCCGTACGATTCAGCTGCCTTTTGCTTCTCTAACCATTCGTTAAGCTGCTTCAACTTAAACTCAATCACATCCTCTTCAGCTCCTGGTGTATTTTCTACATCGGCCAATTGAGTCTCAGACATTAAAATATTCTCCTCAATTTCTTCTTTCGAAGTAAACGAATAGAATGGGAAATTTGATCCTTTGTAGCCTGGGTTTTTCAACGCAGCGTTGGTTTGAACTTGAGTAAGGTTCTCATTCATTTGATAAAATTCAAGAACCTTATCTGAGATCAAGTCTGGATCATCCATAGCAACCCCCCTAAACAACAATTGATTTTCGTTATTTGCAGCTATATCACAAATGTTTCTTTTCTCAATTGGGTCTGTTTGAGGAAGTTCCAACTTTTTGGGAATCTTACGGACATACGCTGTATCCTTTTCCATCGTAGTTGTAACCAAGAAGAAAATCAACAGTAGGAAGGCGATGTCAGCCATCGACCCAGCATTTATTTCAGGAATTTCTCTCTTCGCCATATTCTTATTTTCTTAGTCGTCCCATTAGTGGGCCTAAAATCCATACCAACGCGCCAATTCCAAGTAAAAAAAGCCCCGTATAAATACCCGCTGTTGTGGTACTAATAACGTCTGCATCTTGTTGCACTTTTTCAGCAAGGTCGAGTGTTTCGTTATTATCAGTTGTACCAATCAGCTTAAAGATTAGGTATAAAACACCCGCAGCCAATATTCCAGCAATTGATAATGCCGTTTTCTTCGTGTTTGTAATTAGTTGTATTAGGAAGAATACCAAAATAACCGCTATTCCACCTAGAATAATGTAAAGCGTATAGTTAATTGCTAATCCAAGGCTAAAGCTATTCTCGAATTCTTCACGAACATCTACTTCAGCATTACCGTTTGGCCCTAAAATCACCATAAAACAAGCTACAACACCAATGACAACTAGTACGACTTTCAAGATCGTCATTATCATTCTTAGTTTTTTGTCGTCCATCGTTTAATTTTTAATGGTTAATAAATCTTTTTCTTCTAATTCTTACGCTTTAGCTACTTTAAGCTTAAGCATCATGTCAATCAAAGAAATAGATGCATCCTCCATTTCGTTAACAATTCCGTCAACTTTAGAAACGATATAGTTGTAAAATATTTGTAGAAAAATCGCTGAAATAAGACCAAAAACAGTTGTTAAAAGTGCAACTTGAATACCACCGGCTACTGTAATCGGAGATACTTGTCCATCTTTTACAATTTGTTCAAAGGCTTGAATCATTCCAATTACCGTTCCCATGAAACCAAGCATTGGTGCAAGAGCGATAAATAATGACAACCATGAAAGTCCTTTTTCTAAAAGTCCCATTTGAACGCCACCGTAAGCAACTACTGATTTTTCAACCATGTCAATTCCTTCATCGGAGCGGTCCAATCCTTGATAGAATATGGAGGCAATTGGTCCTCTAGTATTACGACAAACATCTTTAGCTGCATCAACACCACCATTTTTCAATGCAGTCTCAACCTCATCTAAAAATCTCTTCGTATTAATTGTAGAAAGGTTTAAGTAAACAATACGCTCAATAGAAAGCGCCAATCCAATGATCAAACAGATTAATACCGGAGTCATCCAGAATGGATCACCTTGAATGAAACTTTGCTTTAGTTTCTGTACAAAGCTCAAATCAGGCTCTTTATCAGGTTCAGGCGTTGCATTCTTAGAATTGTCATTATTCGCTGCATCTGATACCGCTGCTGCCTCTGCTTCTACTTGTGCTATTGAATCAGGAGTTACCGCTGCTGCTATTGTATCTGATCCTGGTTCTGCATAACTCGTGTTTGCAAATCCAAATGTGATTACCGCTACAAGAGTTAAAGAACTAATTAGTTTTTTCATGTTCTCAAAGATTAATTTAATCGTATTCTAAGTTTAATATTAGGCCAAATTTAATAAAATTATTTTCACAATGCAGATGTGGTGGTATTATGATATTATCAAGCGGCGATTCGTGCTTCATAAAATCATCTTTCTAACTGTTAATCAACTCATTAAAAACAGTTTTTTCTCCATTCAATAATCGCTATTGATCTGATCAAATTGTTTTTCAAGGCTAAAACAACTAAAAACGGCTCCGTTTTTTGAGAAATCTTAAGATGTCACCGAATAGATGTGTTCATCCATTCTCTTGTTTGTAAAATAATTTTCAAAGACCGATGCAAAGCTTATTCATCCAATGTCATGAGGGAGGATTCGGTGCTCGAATTTTATCAGAAAAGTGCCATTCAATTCCAATTAATTGTCGAACATAAACTCTATCGATTGGTCGTGCTCCAAGTTTTGCTCGTATCAATACTACTCAACTATTTTAACAAAACAAACACACTGGGCGAATACTTTAGTCAGTTGTTGCAATTGTTGAGTTAAGTGTAAACCTTACAGTATCGCCACATTATTTATTGATTGGATGCATCAATTCAAATTTTCTCATTGCTATTTTGTTTAGCCTTTGTATATTTACATTAAACAAAACAGGCTCGTTTGTGATTTTCCGTGAGATGAAATCTCAGTTCTGATCTAAATAGAAGCTTATTTGACTGAACATTTTATGAAAAAATACTTAATCATTGGTGCATCCTCCGGCATTGGCAACGCACTTGCTGAAGAATTGTTAAACCAAGGACATCAAGTAATCGGAACATACAATAGTAGTGCGATTGAACACACAAATTCTAATTTAGAATCTGTTCATTTTGATGTTATGGCAGAAGAGTTGAATTTCGACTTCATTCCTGATGAACTTGACGGTTTAATTTACTGTCCTGGCGCAATCAAATTGCTTCCTTTCAAACGGTTAAAATCGGAGGATATTCTTTCAGACTTCCAATTGCAGGTAGCAGGAGCAGTTTCTGTCATTCAAAATTGTTTGCCCGCTCTAAGAAATGGAGTCGACCCTTCTATTGTTCTTTTCTCAACAGTAGCTGTGCAGTCTGGATTTAACTTTCATACACAAGTATCAATGTCGAAAGGTGCAATTGAAGGATTAACAAAAGCACTGGCAGCTGAGCTCGCTCCAACAATTAGAGTCAATGCCATTGCTCCTGGCTTAACAGACACCCCGCTCGCTTCAAAGCTTTTGAATACGCCCGAAAAGAAAGAAGCCAATGCTCAAAAACATCCAATGAAACGCATTGGAGAACCCGAGGATTTAGCAAATATGGCAGCGTTTCTTCTATCGGAGAAATCTTCTTGGATCACAGGCCAAATAATTCATGTAGACGGTGGTATGTCTACTCTAAACACGTAACTATGGCATTCTATCAGTTCATACAGACGCAAAAAGTGAATGCTTCCTTGGAAGACGTTTGGGACTTTATTTCGTCTCCAAAAAATTTAAAGGAAATTACACCTGACTATATGGGGTTTGACATAACTTCTGAAGGTCTCACTGAAAAAATGTACCCCGGAATGATCATCGGATATCGTGTAAGTCCATTGCTTGGAATTAAAACGACGTGGGTAACGGAAATAACTCAGGTGCGGGACTTGTCCTACTTTGTAGACGAACAACGAATCGGCCCCTATTCTATTTGGCACCACCAACATTTTATTGAGCCCATTGAAGGTGGTGTTCTCATGCGCGACATCGTAACGTATCAGCCTCCTTTCGGCTTCCTAGGAGCAATCATGAATCGATTGGTGATCCAAAAGAAATTAAAGGAAATATTTGCCTATAGAACAAAAGCTTTAGAAAAAAGATATGGAATATTTGAAGAGTGATTTAAATGAACGCGATTTAAACAGAATCATTGAAATGGCTTGGGAGGATCGCACGTCATTTGAAGCTATTCAGTATCAATTTGGGGTAACTGAAAAAACCGTAATACAATTAATGCGGTCAAATTTGAAGCGCAGTAGCTTTAACCTGTGGCGAAAGCGTGTAAATAGTGGCCCAAGTCAAAAACACGAACAAAAGCGCAGCAAAGAAGTTAATCGGTTTAAATGCTCACGTCAACGGACAATTTCGAGCAATAAAATTTCAAAGCGACATTAGTTTTTTTAATCAATCGGGCAAGTAGATCGTTGCGGCCTAAAAACTTAGCAAGCCGAAGATTACGAACATGAAGCAAACACAAACTAAGTTTTGGTTACAAAATTCGAGCGAAAAGATTTGTGAAGTAAACGAAAATGCATTTAAATCAGAACAGTAGTAAATTAACTACTGTTTTATAAAACGAGCATTTTGAGAAATACCATCGTGATTAAATAAACGTACGATATAACAACCTGATTCGAATTCATTGATATTAACATACATCAATTGATTTTCTTCATTTACACATTTTATTTTCTTAATTACCTTCCCTCCAACGTCAAAAAAAGCGACATATGAATCATTATCTTGTACTTTCATATTGAAGTCTATTGTAATACTTACCCCTGCAGGGTTTGGGTAAACGGTCATGTTTGGGACATTACTATCAATACAATCGACCGATACAACATCAAAGTATTCTTCCATGCCGTTAACATCCGTTTGTTTCAACCTGTAATAAAAAACACCGTGAAACGGATCAGTGTCGGTAAAGGAATAATTAATTGTTTGAGAGCTATTTCCTGCTCCTTGAAATGTTCCAATTTCTTGAAATGTGACTCCATCATTAGCTCGCTCCAATGTGAAAAAGTCATTATTGTTTTCGGACGCTGTGGCCCAGTTAATAATTGCTTTTCTATCAGCACAATGGGCCTCAAAATAGATTAATTCAATAGGGAGTGGTGAA
>JBLHVW010000152.1:0-9199 GCA_047628775.1 Salibacteraceae bacterium
GAACTTCTAAACTAATAAAGTATATATATAAAGTAGAATTGCTAATTTTGCATCTTACATTTAATTATGGCAGATACAAGATATAATCTCCGTGGTGTTTCCGCTGGAAAAGAAGATGTTCACAACGCAATTAAGAATGTTGACAAAGGATTATTTCCTCAAGCATTTTGTAAAATTGTTCCCGATCACTTAAGTGGCGATGAGGACTACTGTATTGTAATGCACGCTGATGGAGCGGGCACTAAATCTTCTCTGGCTTACATGTATTGGAAAGAGACGAATGATCTTTCAGTTTGGAAAGGGATTTCTCAGGATGCATTGATCATGAATCTTGATGATCTTTTGTGTGTTGGTGCTACCGATAACATTCTTCTTTCATCGACTATTGGACGAAACAAGAACCTTATTCCTGGAGAAGTATTATCCGCTATCATTAATGGAACGGAAGAAATTCTAGCGGATTTAAGGTCTCAAGGAATTGGAATTCACTCAACAGGCGGAGAAACTGCTGATGTTGGTGATTTGGTTCGTACTATCATCGTTGATTCAACGGTTGTTTGTCGAATGAAGCGTTCTGACGTTATTTCAAACCACAACATTCAAGACGGAGACGTTATTGTTGGATTGGCTTCTTTTGGTCAAGCGACTTATGAAACGGAATACAACGGCGGAATGGGAAGCAACGGATTGACATCTGCACGTCACGATGTTTTCAATAAATCTTTGGCCGAAAAATACCCTGAAAGCTTTGACCCTTCAGTGCCAAGTGATCTTGTTTATTCAGGATCAAAAGGATTAACGGAAGATGTTAACGCACCGATCAATGCTGGAAAACTAGTTCTTTCTCCAACGAGAACGTACGCTCCCGTAATTAAACAAATTTTAGACAATCACAAAAACGCTATTCACGGAATGGTTCACTGCTCTGGTGGCGCACAAACAAAAGTGCTTCACTTTGTAGAAAACGTTCACGTGATTAAGGACAACCTATTCGATATTCCGCCCTTATTTGATTTAATTCAAAAAGAATCAGGCACGGAATGGAAAGAAATGTACAAGGTTTTCAATATGGGACATCGAATGGAAATTTATGTACCACAAGAAGTTGCCAACGCTATTATAGCAATATCAAAATCATTCAATATCGATGCACAAATTGTAGGTCGCGTTGAAGCACATGATGGCAAAAAACTAACAATCAATTCACCTTATGGTGAGTTCATCTACTAAGACATGAACGATTTACTGCAAAAATTAGAGGCAATCAACTACCGATTTATTGAGGTGGGCACGCTTATCGTGGATCCTGATATTATTGTGGACATGAAACGCTATGTCAAGTTGACAAAAGAATACAAAGATCTTGAAGAACTTGTCAAGGTCTACAAAAAATACAAAGGGCTTATCGACAACTTGGAAAGTTCAAAAGCACTTTTAAAAGAAGAAGTTGATGCAGAAATGCGCGAAATGGCCAAAATGGAAATTGACGAGCTTGAGAAGAGTCGACCAGAAATGGAAGAGGAAATCAAAACGTTTTTGATCCCCAAAGATCCAGAAGATGAGAAATGTGCAATCATGGAATTGCGCGCTGGAACAGGAGGTGATGAAGCTTGTATTTTCGTTGAAGACTGTTTCAGAATGTACACGATGTTCTTCAAAGAAAGAGGTTGGTCTTATGAAGTCGTGAACACCAACGAAGGAACAACAAAAGGATTTAAAGAAATCACGATCAACATTGATGCTCCAGCAGCGTATGGAGTTTTGAAATTTGAATCGGGAGTTCACCGTGTTCAGCGTGTGCCTGAAACTGAATCTCAAGGCCGCGTTCATACATCGGCAATTACAATAGCTGTTCTTCCAGAAGCGGAAGAAGTTGATATTGACATCAACCCGGCTGATATTCGTAGAGATACGTATAGAGCTTCTGGTGCAGGTGGACAGCACGTAAACAAGACAGAATCGGCTATACGCTTGACGCACGTTCCAACGGGAGTTGTTGCAGAATGTCAAGACGGTAGATCGCAACATAAAAATTTAGCACAAGCCATGACAATGCTTCGTTCTCGTTTGTACCAAATTGAATTGGATAAAATCATGAACGAAAGATCGGAGCATAGAAAATCATTGGTATCGACTGGTGATAGATCGGCGAAGATTAGAACATACAATTATCCACAAGGGCGAATTACTGATCACAGAATCAATAAAACGATGTACAATCTTGGAGCCTTTATGAACGGGGATCTTCAGGAAATGATCGATTCTTTGAAAATGGCAGAGAATGCGGAGAAATTAAAGGGAGAAGACGTGTAACGTCTGATAAAGCAAACGGCAGAGCAGCTTTGCTAAATTGAAATTGCAAAACAATCAAAAATGACCCGAGCACAACTTATACAAGAGATTAAAACAAAACGCTCCTTTTTATGCGTTGGATTGGACACCGATTTAAAAAAAATTCCGGCACACCTCTTAGAAACTGAGGATCCCATTTTTGAATTCAATAAAGCCATTATTGATGCGACAAAGGACTTTTGTGTTGCGTACAAACCGAACGTTGCTTTTTACGAATGCCACGGACCCAAAGGATGGGAATCGCTGAAGAAAACAATCGATTACATTCCAAATAACATTTTAACGATTGCAGATGCAAAGCGAGGTGACATCGGGAATACTTCTCGGTATTACGCAGATACTTTTTTCAACTATTTGAATGCCGATTCAGTAACAATCGCTCCATACATGGGCGAAGATAGCGTTACTCCATTTTTCGAATACGAAAACAAATGGGTGATTCTTTTGGCCTTAACATCAAACAAAGGAGCGTTGGACTTTCAATTTCTAACGGACATGAACAACGAGGAGTTGTACAAAAAGGTATTGCGTAAATCTCAAGATTGGGGAACGGACGAGAACTTGATGTACGTAGTTGGAGCAACACGCGCAGAAGGAATTGGCGAAGTTCGAAAAATTGTTCCGAATCATTTCTTCCTAGTCCCAGGAGTTGGAGCGCAAGGCGGATCTTTAGAAGATGTTGCAAATTATGGTTGGAACGACGATTGCGGATTACTCGTAAATTCATCCCGTGGAATCATTTACGCTTCAAAAGAGACTGATTTCGCAGAAAAAGCTGGTGAATCTGCAAAAGCTCTTCAAGGTCAAATGTCAAACATTCTCGACGCAAAGAACTTTTAGATTTAATCAAAATCTACTATTAACCAAACCAAAATGCGCTTAACTGAATTTTAAATATTGGCTTGAGACGGATTTACTTCTAATTCCATTACTGGTAAGAATCGATTTTTAATTGATGTTTCTAATTGACCAATTACCTTAAATCCAAAACTTCGATAAAATATTTCAGCACTTGGATCAGAATCAAGTTCAACACTTTCAAATCCCCTACCTTCTATATGTTGAAGAAAGTGATTCATCAGTACCTTACCCCACCCTTTTCCAATAAAATTAGGTTCGGGAAAAATATTATCCAGTTTAACTCTTTTCTCATCTAGCTTAAAATAAGAATAGTACCCGATAAGTTGATCTCCTTCAATTAGTTTGTATACCTATTCTTTCTCCAAATAATCAGCGGAAATCGTTAAATCATCTCTCCATTCTTCAATTTGCTCTGAAGAATAACCCCAGTATGATTTTGAACGAATAGTCAGGTCAGTCAAATCTTTCGCATCAGAGGTACTAGCTATCTCGATTATCATATTGCTCATTACAGGTTTGAACGTAAGTTTAATAATGAACATTCTTGTTCTAAAAATAGAAAAACATCCATTTACCCACAATTTCCGACCAATTAATCTTCTTTTATGCAGAAAATAAAAGTGAGCGAAATATTCTTGCTCTTCTATAAATCGTTTAGTACCAAGTCCTCATTAAATCTTGATTTTTGGCACTAGTATTGCTACACCAAATTCTTTGTGTCCTAACTATATAAATATTACTTTTGTTTCCATATTAAATCAGAGTTTCGTCAATGTGGCAATCAATTGCTAATATAATTCTTAGAAATCGTTTTATCATCATTGGTACACTCGCTTTAATGACCACTTTTTTTGGTTATCATGCGATTACTGGACTTGAGTTAGATAATAAATACGGAATCCTTCTTCCCAACAACGCGGAAGCCAAAGTAGATTACGAGAAATTCAAAGAAGTATTTGGTGAAGATGGCGGCTCTCTTGTAATTGCAGTTGAAACAGATTCTCTTTATACCGAGAAGAATTTCTTGAAGTGGAAAGAGCTTGGAGATTCAATTCTTCAGATGGATGGAATTAAAGCCGTTGTTTCTGAAGCCACGCTATTTTCGATTCACAACAACCGTGAAAAAGAGAAGTTTGAAGCCCATCGAATTTTTTCAGATACCGACTTCAACGAAAAATCAATTGATTCAATTAAGTTTGAAATAAGAAGCAATCCTCTTTACCGAGGCTTGCTATACAATGAGGATGAGACGGTTTCCTTAATGATGGTTGAAGTTGACGAAAGCTTTATTACCGATCAAAAAAAATCAAATGTAGTTCTAGATGTTGAAGACTTGGCACGTTCTTATTCAAGCTATTTTGGAGAACCAAGATTTGCCGGAATGCCTCATTTACGCGTTGTAATTGGGAAACGGGTTTTGAAAGAAATGTACATTTTCATTGCATTGTTGTTGCTAATGACTTCGCTGCTGATGTACTTCTTCTTCCGATCACTGAGAGTTGTTTTCATCTGTAACCTCGTTGTTGCAATCGCTGTGATATGGTCCATGGGAACTATTGGTGCATTGAACTTCAACATCACAATTATTATGGCATTGATTCCGCCTCTGATGATTGTTATAGGTGTTCCAAACTGCATTTTCCTTCTCACAAAATACCATCAAGAAATTAAGGAACATGGTAACAAAGCAAAGGCTTTATCAAGAGTAATTCGAAAAATCGGTACTGCGACTTTCTTAACCAACTTAACGACATCACTCGGATTTTTGACATTCATATCTACAAATTCAACGAAGCTTGTTCAGTTTGGAATTACAGCGTCGATCAATATTATGATGGTGTTCGTATTGTCAATTACGATTTTACCAATCATTGTTTCATTATCTAAAACACCGAAAGAAAGACATCTTAAGCACCTGGACAGAAAACTAGCAACAGGATTACTAAACACCCTTGTTAATATCACGTTGAATCATCGCAAATGGGTTTACATTACAACTCTTGCGATTGTTGGAATGGCCATCATTGGAATGTCTAAAATTGACGCTACAGGTAATTTATCTGGAGATTTACCGGCAGGTCACCCTATCCTTGAAGACATGAACTTCATGCAGAAGAATTTTGGTGGCGTTATTCCTTTTGAGATACTTATTGATTACAAAGAAAACTCTAGATTAAACAAGACTTCAACCTGGCTGGCGGTTGAAGAATTGCAAAGCAGAATAACGAATGACACACTTTTCTCGCGAAGTGTTTCATACATTGATGCCTTAAAAGCGGCGAACATGGCGTTTTTCGACAATGATTCTTCTCAATACAAATTAATCACTCAAAGACGGCATTTAAGTCAGCTAAAGAAGTACAAAGACAATTCTCCATTGGCAGATGCCCAAGGCGTTGGTTTCTCTTTGAACGAACTGATTGATACGAATGACCATATCTTGAGGGTTCGTTGCCAAATGATGGATTTAGGTTCGTATGAGGTTAGTGACAAGGCAGATACCTTGCGTTTGGTCTTTGACTCAATTCTAAATCCGAACAGAACAAATATTGAACGTTTTTATAAGAAATTCGACAAGGAGGGCAACAGTATGTATGCCGACTCCATCTTAATGAATAACAATGCAATATCCAATCATCTTGCGGAGAAGTATATAAATAATGAGGAAGACAGACGTATTTGTGATTTGGATCAAGATATCTTTCTCCAAAATAAGTACGACAGCCAAAACTTTAAATCCAACCTTCGTTCTTCCATCAACAATGAATACTTTGGAATCACATTGACTGGAACATCAATTGTCGCATCAGAAGGAACAAAATATATGGTGATCAACCTTTTCACTAGTTTATTGTTCGCGATCTTAGCGATCTCGATCTTAATGTCAATTTTATTCAGGTCCTGGAAAATGGTATTGGTTTCCCTAATCCCAAATCTTATTCCACTTGTCTTTACTGCTGGTGTTATGGGTTGGCTGGGAATTCCATTGAAACCTTCAACTTTGTTAGTATTCAGTATTGCATTCGGAATCTCTGTTGATGATACCATTCACTATCTGGCGAAGTACAGACAAGAGTTGAAAGCACGCAATTGGGATCTTAAGCAATGTGCAATTATGGCGATTCGAGAAGCGGGACTTGGGATGTTCTATACATCAATCATTCTTTTCTGTGGATTTATTATGTTTGCCTTCTCTCAATTTGGAGGAACAAAAGCATTAGGATTTCTTGTTTCATTGACGCTTTTAGTTGCAATGATCACCAACCTCGTTCTGCTTCCTTCATTGCTCTTATCATTGGAAAGAAGAATTACAACAAAATCATTTGAGGAACCTTATTTCGACGCGTATGCAGAAGAATCAGACATTGATTGGGAGCATTTAGATGTTGAAGTAGATCCTGAATTAAAATCCAAAACTGATCCCGAAAAATCGACATGAATTCGCTGAAGTCATACACAGAATACATCGAGTTAGAATTAACAAAAGTTGATTTTCCAAAAGAGCCGAGTAACTTATACGACCCGTTAAGGTATTTCTTGACGTTGGGAGGGAAAAGGATTCGGCCTGTTATGACTCTACTAGGTGCTGAATTGTTCGGTACACCTAAAGAAGTTGTCATTTCTCAAGCCTTGTCCATTGAAGTGTTTCATAACTTCACTTTGATTCACGATGACATCATGGATGCTGCTCCAAAGCGGAGAAACAAGCAGACGGTGCACGATAAATGGGATACGAATATTGCTATTCTATCCGGTGATGCTTTGATTATAAAGGCGTATGAATTGTTGAGTCAAATTGACCCAATTAAGCTTCCCCTTGCATTTGCGCTCTTAAACAAAACAGCTCTTGAAGTTTGCGAAGGACAAACAATGGATACTGATTTTGAAACGCAAGAAGACGTTACGATTGCGAAATACATCGAAATGATTCGTTTGAAGACTTCAGTACTTTTAGGTGCCTCTTTAAAAATGGGCGCTTTGATAGCCGAAGCTTCTGAAAAAGATCAAAACAACTTGTACAATTTCGGTCAAAACATCGGTATTGCTTTTCAAATTCAAGATGATATTCTTGATCTTTATGCGGATTCAGATAAGTTTGGAAAACAAGTTGGAGGAGATGTTATTGCAAACAAGAAAACACTTCTTCATCTTACCGCAATAGGAAAGGCAACAATGGAGCATCGTGAAATTATTAAGCAGCTTCAAAACGAAGACAATATTAACCTCAAGGTGAGTAGAACGACAGAAATGTTCGACCAACTAAAGGTGAGAGAAGATTGCGAGTTGATGATGCAGGATTACTACAATAGAGCCATGAAATCATTGAATGCTATTGAAATAGATTCAGATAAAAAAAGCACCTTAATTGAACTTGCTGAATTCTTAATTGAACGAAACGTTTAACGGTTATTGGTTAGAGGTTATTAGTTAGAAGTTATGAATTATGAATTATGAATTATTTATACTGAAATTTTATGCTGAGCTGAATACTGAGCCTGTCGAAGCATATCTTCAGTAAAATAGATTCATTCTAAACGTGAAGTGTCGTACATCGAAGCATGCCATTTAATCGCCTTAACCATTCTATACTCGGTAAAATTCGACTTCGGTTCGCTCTAAAAATAAGCGGTGACTCGCAAACAGCAATTAATCATGTTGTAAAATACATGACTTCAGATACTTCAGTTTCAGGTCATCTATTTTTTTTAAGGTCGCAAGGTGAAGAAAGCCATTATTGGTCGCCCGAAATGACGGTTCGAATCGAGACTGAGGAATATACTGAATCTACGACCGTGTCTTGTTTGGTTGGCCGTGATGATCAAATGCTTCACTTGTTGAGTTTCTTATACCATAGCTTAGATCAAATTTGGAAAGTGGAACAGCACGAAAGAAGCCAATAGAAAACTATTTACTCTTTGACTACCCAATAATAATAAAGTTGGTTTTGAGAAGCCATCGTTGGAAGTCCAACTGAATCATAAGTGCCTTTTGCATCTATATACACCGCACATGAATTCCATTCAGCTGCCATTTGCTTTATTTTTTTTAATTGATGTTCGTTCAAGTCACTTATGCTTTTGATGGGCTTGGAAATTTTCAGAGTAGACTCCCCTGTTATTACAAAACCCTTTGGGGCATCTTTAGATTCAACTTCTAACACTTGAACCTTGGTCCAATCAAGTTTCCCGTCAAAATTACAATCTTGGGCAAGCGAAGTAAGCGTGCTGCAAATACTCAATAGGACAATTAAGAAAATTTTCATCTTCTACAATTTAAAAACAATTCCGAACTTAACACCAATTCCACTGTATCTATGTAGTGATTTGAAAGTGGAGAATGTGGAATGATAGGTCGGTGCGAAGAAGACAGACTTATTGCCGAAATGATACGTAAATTCTACGGAACCGTTATAGCTAAACGTAATTGGCTTGTCCTTTTCCTCTAGAATTCCAGTTAAATTATCCGTTATGTAATTTCCACTTCCAGCAACTAAGAATCGAATTCCAACACCTCCTTTTGGAGTTATCGTAAACTTGTTGTCAATGATATTGAAACTATACCCAAAATTGATTGGAACCGTGATGTAAGAATGGCGGTTGTTCTTGTTTCCTTCCATTGCAGCAGTATTCGTAACAGTAGTTGTATCGTAATTATAGAAGTAGGTGGTGTCCATTGATGTAGAATCAACTACAAACGTGAATGAAGACACGAAAGTACTATCGTAAGTCACAGGTGAATAACTCAAATTCTCCCCGTGCTGCGCAAAGCTCAACCCAGTTGACAATCGCAGTTTATTCAAGTCATAATTAACGGCGAAATTAACTTGAGATGTAAATATGTTCGACTCTTGCGCCTTTCTTATAGCGATCGACTTAGGACTTCCAGCAATACTGTTTTTTGTAATGTAATTTCCACCAATTGAATATTGCAGACTCCATGGGCTGTTTGCTTTTAACGGAAGTTTACGGTCTTCCGTATCTTTCGT
>JBLHVW010000153.1:0-9025 GCA_047628775.1 Salibacteraceae bacterium
ACTATTTGCCGGAGCAACTTATCTATGGAATGACAACAGCACAAATCAAACGTTACAAGCAATGACCTCTGGTTCATACAATGTTGATGTTGACGTAAATGGATGTGTCGGTAGTGACACTATTAATGTTACAATAAATCCTGCCCCTACTTTGGATCTAGGAAATGACACTACTATATGCAGTGGAAATAACATTGTTCTTGATGCTGGCCTAGGAAATGACACCTACATATGGTCAACAGGTGCTCAAACTCAAACAATTACTGTGAATACCGCTGGCACATACATTGTTGAGGTAGGTTCAAACGGGCCGAGTGGAACTAATCTAGTTACAAATGGTGATTTTTCATCTGGAGGAACTTCTTGGACAGCATCTGGAAATACGACTGAAGCATGGGGTTCGGAGATAACCTATGGAGGGTCAAATCCTGCTAATACAAATGTAGCAGAAATTGATCCTGGAACTGATGGTATTGCTGGTACGGCAGATGACATGTGGCTATGTCAATCTATTGCGGGATTCACTATTGGACAAAATTATGACCTCTGTTTTAATTACTCTCGACGAAACATTGGACCAAACCCAATGGATGTTATTATTACAATTGATGGTGGAGCATTAAGTCAATTACATACTGCAACAAATGCAATATTTGGATTTACACAAATCTGCTTTTCGTTTACTGCAACCCAAACAACACATCTATTGTCTTTTTCTCCAGGCCCTTCACTCAATAATGGGTTAGGAATGATTATCGACGATGTGACAATATTAGACCCTCCTACTCCTCTCTGCACTGCCTCAGACACAATTCAAGTCTTTGTTGAAACTCCTGTTCAATTAGTAACTTCTGTTGATCCAATTTGTGATGGAGATAGCAATGGAGAAATTCATATTGATAATGCTTTGGCTATTGAATACAGTTCAGATGGAGGCATAAACTGGCAAATAGATTCCTTTTTCTTGAATTTGCCCGAAGGAAATTATAATATCTGTTCAAGAACAGCATTAGGATGTCTAGTTTGTGAAACAATAACATTAAATGATGCGCCGCCTGTCAACATTACAATTAGTCCAGATATCACTATTTGTGAAAATGGTACAACGGATTTACTAGCAAACGTAACAGGAGGTACAACATTCCTTTACAATTGGGATTCTACCGTTAGTACTGCTCCTATGCAAACAGTTTCCCCAACAGTAACGACTACTTACAATGTCTTTGCTGAAAATGAACTTGGCTGCCTTTCGGCGAGTATTCCAGTTACTGTCACATTACTACCTCCTCTTTCAGGAACTATATCGCCTGACATCGATATTTGCGTGAGTGATCAAGTGCAAATTAATAGTACTGTCACCTCTGGAATTGGACCATACACATTTACATGGTCAAATGGCACCGTTAATACATCTGCGGGAATAGATCAAATTACAGTATCTCCAGCTGTAACAACCGACTATTCAGTTACAATAACGGATGCCTGTGGGTCTACACCAATTATTTTAACAATGACGGTTAATGTAACACCTGCTCCAGTACCTCAATATTTAGCCGATAATACAACACAATGTGAGCCTGGAATTTTTGAACTTTACAACAACACTAATCCAAATTTATCTCAATCTGTGACATGGATCATTAATAATGAAGTATATGTCAATCAAGATGTAGTCATTACAAGCCCACTCCCCACAGGAACTTATTCTATTCAAATGATAGTGACTTCACCTGCAGGATGTATCGATTCTGCCTTGTTTAACAATGTCCTAACTGTAGAACCTAATCCTGACGCTAACTTCTCGTATAGTCCAAATCCTGTTCATATGTTCAATACAGATGTGACATTTAATAATGGATCTTATAATGCGGACTCATATCAATGGTATTTTGAAGACGGTGAACCATCTACTTCCACTAATACCAACTCACAAACACAATTCCCAGACGGAGTTGTTGGATCATACGAAGTGATTTTAATCGCGACAACTGATTTTGGGTGTGCTGACACAGCTACTCAAATAATTGAAGTTTTACCTGAAGTATTAATTTATGCTCCAAATTCATTCACTCCTGACGGTGATGAATTCAATCAAAGCTGGAATGTTTATATGGATGGAGTTGATATTTTTAGTTTTGATTTAACGATTTACAACCGATGGGGTGAAACTATTTGGGAGTCACATGACATTGAAGTTGGTTGGGATGGAACTTATAATGGAAACATAGTACCTACAGGAGTTTACACATGGATTGTCCATGTAAAAGATCAAATAAATGATGGCAAATACTCCTTTAATGGACATATTAACTTATTGAGGTAATAATAGAAAATCACCAAAGGAGACTTATATAAAAAACTCTCCCTCAAAAAAATTGTAGATTCATTTGTCAAATCTGATTTCTGAAGAATACGATAATGAATCGAATTATATTGCTCACAAAGGCTTAAAGAGCATACTGCGCTTATGCTTCGTAATATAAACTATGATTGGAAAACTATTCCTAACTTTAAAATCAAACCTTGGTAAAGAGTCCGTACGACCTTCTAGCCTAAGTCGTTACCCACAATTATGAATATCAACTAATTATCAAAATGGCATACTATTTGAAAGAGACTCCAAGAATTTCAAAAAAACAACTATGAAAAAAAACTTTACCATCTTAATGGCGTTGATTGTGCTTTCCGTATTTCAAAATGCCTCAGCGCAGAACAATCAATGGTCAGCAATTGACAAATTCAGAAATTGCATGACATCCATTCAATCAACAAATGACGAATTAACCCGCTTCAACTATGCCATGAATTACTTCTTGACGGAGCACGCAACAATCATTCAATTGCAAGATGCATGTCATTACCTTTATAGTGATCAGAAAAAATATGAACTTGGTGTAGCGGCTTATCCAAATATCATTGATAAAGATAATTTCTTCAATATCTACGATGCCTTTACAAAGTTTTCTTGGGCAATCAAGTTATATCATAACACGCAAGAGAAACAACAATTGACAGCATTGGAAACGAACTATCAACTAAATGTTGAACAAGATAACAGCGCAATATATGATTTGTTGATTCAGAAGGGTGATCTACTCCTCTCTGAAAATGAGTTTGATGATGCTATTCTTATCTATCAACAGGCTCTTGAAATTAAGCCATCAGACCAAGCAGCAATTGCAAAAATCGATCATGTTGAAGCAATTAAACAGGAGCTTTCAGCTATTCTAGAAGCTGAGAGCCAGCTTAATTCTCAATTTGACGCATTAATTCATAACGGTGATGTATTTCTCTCTGCGAATCAAGTAGTTGATGCCATTATAATGTATGAACAAGCAATGGCATTGAAGCCTGGTGATGAATCTGTCTATTTGCGGATAAAAGAAGCAAATAACTGGAAAACGGAAGTCTCGGGTATGGTAGAGGAAGAAAATCAAAAACGGAGTCAATATGATTTCCTGATGCAAAAAGGGGAAATATTTGTTTCATCGAACAAGTTTGGTGATGCTATTTCGGTATACCAACAAGCGAGTACCATCTTCCCTGAAGAACAAATGCCATATATCAAAATTGAAGAAGCAAATCGACTAAAACAAGAATTGGCTAACGCAAATTCGGTATGTATCACAGGTGAAAGTGAATTCAAAAGCATCTTAACGAGCATTGATGATCAAACCTTCGCTGACGATCAGATCGAAATGGCAAAGAAATACATACAAAAGAAGTGTTTCACGATTGAACAAATGAAAGCGATTATACCAATATTCAGTATGGATGACGATAAACTTGAAATGATTAAATATATGTATGACTATTCATACCAACAAAATAGATTCTACGAATTCAGAGGGTTATTAGCTTTTAATAGCACACAAAAAGAACTGGATGAGTTTTTAATTGGGAAGTAACCATTAATATTAGAGACTGATGAAGGGGAAGCTGAGAAGTTTCCCTTTTTTGATTGTTTGCATTAGTATTTTCTGAAGATAATTTATATCAAAAGAAATAAGTTGGCAACACGGCCTATACTCCAGCGCCATTTGTATCTTCAGGAATCTTTCTTTTCCTATGGAACTAATTTGTATTTTTAAAAAGACGTTTTCAGTATGCGCCGCAGCATAGCCTGGGCGTTAGCCGTAACTAAAACCCACGATCGAATTATTCTGTCAAAGTCTTTATGAAGTCATTTATATTCCTCCTCTTTTTAGCGCACTTCACTTGCTTAAGTCAGAATAAAATAATTTCTACTACTCTAGATCATTTATCTCCTACGGCAGAAACAGGTGACCTTTCCGAATTAGATTCAGTATTTAACAACCGAAAGATAATTGGAGTTGGAGAAAGCACTCATGGAACAAGTGAATTTACAATCATGAGGCATAGACTTTTCAAATATTTAGTTGAAAATCATGGATACAATACATTTTTCCTTGAAGCTGATATTGGTGCTTGTAAGAGAATCAACAGATACATAAACGGTGAAGCAGATAGTTTGCTCCCGGCAATAAGCGAAATTAAACTTTGGCCTTGGTTAACTGCCGAAATGGCTGATCTTGTGGAATGGATGAGAGAATACAATTCAATCGAACAAAACAAGATAAAAATTGATTTTATTGGATGTGACATGCAATTAATAAAGGATGACATCATTGAACTGAATCGCCTTTACCCGCAAAACAATGACTCCTTATCTAACAATCATCTACCTAATTTTGACATTCATGGTTCGGACACTTTAGCATTGACAACGAGCTTCAATGAATGGAATAAATTCAAATTAATGAGTAAATCTATAAACTCCAGAATTGACCATTTAATGTGCCAAAGTATAGATCAGTGGTTTGAGCGAGAATTAGCAACTTCTTACAAAGGCAATTTTCGTGACAGTTGTATGGCTGTTAATATGCTTACCTATCTAAATACCAATCCAAATTCTAAAGGTTTATACTTTGCGCATAACTGGCATATTTCTAAAACTAATCGAATCAATGATAATAGTTTAACGAACACTAAAACTACAGGATATTTCTTATTTGAAAAGTACGACAATAAATATTTCTGTATTGCTCAAGATTTCTTTAGTGGCAGTTTTAATGCTATCAATTATCTGGATAACGAATATAGAATGGAGGTATTCAATTTAAAATCAAGCAAACTAAAGTCAGTAGCTTATCAGGTTATGAAATCTAAATCAGATTTGCAATTCGTACTAAGAAATAACATAACTAATATCGACAAACTATCGATGACCTTCATAGGAGCAATTTATGGTAAAAGTAAAAGTGGCCACAAAATTTATAGGTATCGGCGTTTGATAGATGGAGCTGACAAATATGACGCTTTCATAGTAATCAAAGAAACTGCTGCTACAAAATTGCTGAAATAATATACGGCTAACACGTGCTAAAAAAAATAGGGCAACAACTATGTCCGAGAAAAGCCCTACTTTTCCTAGCACCAATCCGTTAGCAATCATTTAACTCTTATAGCCAAGACATGAAAAGAAATATTTACAATTTAAACTACGTCCTTTTATTCGCAACACTGCTCTTTGGCTCTTCACTAAGCGCTCAATGGAATCAATTAAGCAATGATATAGATGGAGAAACACCAGGTGATCAAAGTGGTAGATCTACTTCATTAAGTAGCAATGGTAATATTATTGCTATCGGTTCTATTTTTAATAGTGATAATGGAACTAATTCTGGTCATGTTCGTGTTTATGAAAATATAGGAGGTTCTTGGACTCAAATAGGTCAAGATATTAATGGTGAATCAGCTGGTGATTATAGTGGTGTTTCAGTGTCGATAAGTTCAGATGGAAACACAGTAGCTATCGGAGCAAGCTCTAACGATGGAAATGGAACTAACTCTGGTCATGTAAGAATATATGAAAATATAGGAGGCTCTTGGACTCAAGTAGGCCAAGATATTGATGGGGAATCACAAGATGACCAAAGTGGTGTTTCAGTGTCGATAAATTCAAATGGAAATATAGTAGCTATTGGGGCATTTGCCAACGACGGAAATGGAACCAACTCTGGTCATGTAAGATTATATGAAAATATTGGAGGTTCTTGGACTCAAATAGGTCAAGATATTGATGGGGAAGATACAGCTGGTGGTATTTCAGTTTCTTTAAATAGTAATGGAAATATAGTCGCTATTGGAGAACGACAATATGGTTTAAATATTACTGGTTTTAGTGATGGTAGAGTTAGAATGTTTGAGAATTTAGGAGGGTCATGGGTTCAATTAGGTCAATCTATAGATTCTGAAGGGGTGGATGATTTTTTTGGTCATTCTGTATCACTTGATTCAATAGGAAATACTGTTGCTATTGGAGCGATGTTTAATGATGGTAATGGATCCAATTCTGGTCATGTAAGAATATTTGAGAATATAGGAGGCTCTTGGACTCAAATAGGTCAAGATATTGATGGAGAAGCTTCAGATGATCAAAGTGGTAATGCATTGTCAATATCTAGTGATGGAAGTATTGTTTGTATAGGAGCACAAAACAATGATGGTAATGGAACTAACTCTGGTCAGGCTAGAATATATAAAAATATTGGTGGAACTTGGACTCAAATAGGTCTAGATATTGATGGGGAAAATGCTGGTGATGAAAGTGGTTATTTTATTTCAACTTCTAATAATGGAAAAATCATTGCCATTGGAGGACAAAAAAATGATGGTAATGGTACTGATGCTGGTCATGTAAGGGTATACTTTTTATGTGAGGCTGCAGAAGGAACAGACACAAGAACTGAATGCAATAGCTATACTTGGATTGATGGAAATACTTACACCTCTTCCAACAACTCAGCTACACACACTCTAACGAACGTAAATGGATGTGACTCTATCGTAACACTAGATTTAACGATCAATAATGTTTCGGACCTTACCACTTCAGTTTCAGGAATCGAAATTACTGCAACCAACAGTAACGCCTCTTATCAGTGGTTAGATTGTGATGATAATAATTCGATTATTAATGGAGAAAATGGACAATCGTTTACAGCCACAGCAAATGGCAACTATGCCGTTGAGTTAACTGAAAATGGATGTATAGACACGACCAATTGTATAGCAATTACAACAGTAGGAATTGTAGAGAATACATTTGAAAATGAGTTAGTCGTTAGCCCTAATCCAACTCATGGAAAGTTCTCTATTGATCTTGGTCAAACATACGGGAATGTGCAAATTACAATTCTAGATGCAACAGGGTGGTTGATTGAATCAAAAACGGTTAATCAATCACAAAAATTTAACTTGTCTATTGAGCGAGAACCTATAGGTGTTTATATTATTACTGTCCAAGCAGAAAATAAAAAAGCTGTTATTCGATTAGTGAAAGAATAGAACGCTTTGCTAACATTGTTTAAATGGCATTAAAACGCCCTTTATACTAACCGTTATAGGTGATAGAAGGTTTGGGGTAAAAGATAGTGCCCTACATTGCACCGTTTAATTCCAAATAAAGCGTTTCGGTTGTTTGGGTTTGTGTGCATTCTTTTAGGATTTCGTGAACGATACTTTCCAATGCTTCCAAATGCTGCTTTAAATGTTCTGGGTTATTCCATTGCATTAATCGTGCGCCTTGTTCGATTAATACAATTCCTTGTATTAGAATCATTTCATCGGTTAACCTTAAAGCCTTTTGAAGTTCTTTTTTCTTATTCATACATGATGCGTTAAATTAAACATGTACTTATCGGAAAAAACAAAATGTGGGGAAAATGTGGGGAATGAAAAAACCCAATCAATTGATATACAATTAATTGGGTTTTCATTAAGTGACCCTGACAAGATTCAAACTTGTAACCGCTGGAGCCGAAATCCAGTGCGCTATTCAGTTGCGCCACAGGGCCATTTTTGGCAAGTGGGGACGACTAAATATATTTTAATATCAAGTTTCACCACAGGGCCATTTTCAGATCAAAAACACAATCTGCATCGCAAAGTTAATATTGCTGACAAGATTCACAACATGAATTCGCTAATTCCCTTTGTTATTCAACAAAATTCAAATATTTTTGTTTGGAAGGCGTTAGTAGCCTACAAACTTTTTTTATGCGACTACTTATTGTATTTCTTGCTTTGGCCTTTGGGGCTTCGTCTCAAGTTGGAACGGGGCAATGGCGCTTGCATATTCCTGCGAAAGCGGTGGATGTCGTAGCAACTGACGAATCTGTCTTTACCGCTTATGAAAAGGGGCTTAGCGAGTACGACAAAGCATCCAATGAATTGAGCTTTTGGGACGCAGTGAATTCACTTTCTGATATCTCAATTTCATGTTTGGGCAATTGCACATCTGACAATTCGGTTTTTATTGGATATGAAAATGGAAACATCGATAAAATCAAAAACAACACCGTTACAAATATTCCAGCGATTAAATTGGCTCAAATTCAAGGTGTTAAGGAAGTGTTTAAAATGGTAGAGTACGACGAGCACATGTACCTTGCAACCGGTTTTTCGATTGTAAAAATCGACCCGAAGAAAAATGAAGTGCGTGATACCTATTATCCAACGAACGGAAATGCACCCATTCAAGATATCATTTTTACAAACGATAGTATTTATGCTTTGTCGGATGATAGAATGTATCGAGGCCTCATTAGCAATGCGTCTTTGGCTGACCCAGCGCAATGGGAGGTAGACCCGCGGGTTCCAATTCTCCCAAGTACGTTAACCACAAGGTACACCGATATTGAAGTCGCTCATGACGAAATTTATGTGTTGTACCATGATAATTCGTTTGGTTCAGATTCAGTATATCATGTTACCGGTTCAGGGATTGAGATTGCAATAGATGAAGGAGATTCGATATCTATGGAAATCCTTTCGCTCAATTCGATTAATGGTGACCTAAGCGTGAACTATTATGGGGGCTCTCGAATTTATAATTCCAGCTTTACAAGTTGGATTTCCACGAACTCCTATTCAGAAGGAAACTTTCCGATCCCGAGAAACCTTGCCTCTAATGATGGAACGATTTGGATTGCAGATCAAA
>JBLHVW010000154.1:0-8934 GCA_047628775.1 Salibacteraceae bacterium
CAATCCCAGAACAAGCTGTTCCTCCATCAATATCCGTGAAATTTCCAGCGTAAATTAATCGATTGTTCGTATAATCTTTACACATAGCGGTAACTTCACCATTTGTGCCGCCAAGGGTCGAAAATGTACTGGGGGAAGAGTATCCGGGTTGAATCCAGGCCAACTCATTCAACTCAAAACCAAACTCTTCTGCCCATTTTGCAATACCGGAAGTAGTAATATCTTTCAAATAATCATAATTGTGTTCATTTCGAATTCGATTTGATAATTCAGAATGACCAGATTTCATAATTAAGTATCCGACAGCACAGTGAACGCCATAATCATCAATAAAATATGGAGTCCTTTCAGAATGATATAAATTAGTAGGGAACACTTTTTGTGCGCCATATATATCCAATTCCGTTAATAGTTTTAGACGATTCTCAAGTGCTGTTCCCGCAATTTTTTCAGGAATATTATTTCTTAAGAACTGCTCAACAAGGTTAATATGGTATGAAATTCTATCAATATCAGAATGGAATGCAATTGCCTTATTCGGAGCACTTTTAGAATGATGTACCCATTCTTTGTTTATTTCATAAAGGTGATCGTACGCTTCTTTTTCAGATGTGGGATTGAGACTGAAAGAAAATGTACTTGTGGCAATTAAAAGGAAGACAATAAGACTAAATAATCCAGAAATGGAATTTTTCATAATTCAGTAGTTTGGTAATAGCTTGAATATAAGGAAATAGATGGGCCTTCCTTAATTTAATCCAAGTCAATGATTAATGAGCACTGTTCATTGATTATATCCTAGTTTTTTCTGTCATTCAGGAATTGTAGTTTATCAAAAGTCGACTATTCAGTTGATATTCTTTATCTTACTAACTCAATTCATTTAATTAAAAGCACCAAGGGAAATGACGGGACGACGGAGAATATATCCTTTGTACCTATCGCGATCAGAAATGGTAATAAGAAATGCAACAAGAATTTAATTGACGTTCGTACATAACCTTACACTTTTTCAAATAACTTTAGACCACGGTTTTAAAAAACCAATTTTTTAGATTGTCGTTTTTTATTGAATATGGAATGACAATTGCAGTCAATATGGTTAATTAATACAAAGAAGAAATTATGATTTTCCGATTACTACCAATTCTATTACTCGCTGTTTTTTGCACAAGTTGTACAGCCTATATCAAAGTCGCTATAGATGAAGATCCGAAGGCTACTTCGGCTGAAGGCTTTCAAAGAGTTGGTGTGTTTAACAGAACGAGACAAGATCCGAATCGGCCTGGGGTAAGCAACAAAACGATTGTTGAAAACAACAACGTTGCTGTACAGACATCAATTGATGGTGCTTTTAACTCAATGCTTCGAAACAACATTTGGGTGAAGGAATACGATATGGATTCTATCGGAATGATTGTAGGATTTGATTGGGATATTTTGGATTCTTTAGGAAGAGCAGACTCTTTGGACTTCTTTATTGAATTGGGGAGTATCGAATTTAAAACAGGGGGTACAGGTTCTTTAGGCGCTGTAATCACAGGGCAATCTAGACAAGTGCGACAAAAGTTAATTGGACAGATGGATGTTTCATTTTACGATTTAGATTCACACTTCGTTCAGGAATTACTAACCGTGAAACACGATGAAGAATTTCCTGTTTCATTGAACCCATTGGAAGCTAAGAATAATGCACGAAGTAAAAGAGCAGCAGTTGAAAGAGTGGGTTATCAATTGGGATTCAAGGCTTCAGAATTGGTGTTCCCACATGTTGTTACTGTAAACAGACAATACTATAAATACGGAAGTAAGTCCATCAATGAAGTACGCAGATTTATAGCGAACAGACAATGGGCAGAAGCCGCAGCGGTTCTCGTTCTAACCATGGACGATGGAAAACCGGGTAAGCGAGGTAAGGAATTGTTCAATATGGCGATGGTACAAGAAGCGCAAGGGAATTTGGATCAAGCAATTGAATTCGCCGAACGTTCTGCATACAATTGTAAAAATACCAACGCGAAAATTTATCTGAGAAAGCTGCAGGAAAGCGCGGGGATTCGTGTTGATGAGGAGTGATTGTTTGGAGCAAGGGAGGGCTAATTTGGATTGGCTAGAGATTAATATGTTTCTCTAGTATTAACCTCGTGAGATAAAAATCCCAAGATAATTAAGGAACTTTAATCTGGTTCGGTCCACTATAAAATGTTCCTTTCCATGTCAATGGAACTTCAGAATCCAATGTATTTTTAAAGGTAAAGTCAAATTTTCCTTTGAGAATTCCCCGCGATTGAGCTTCTTCGTCCAATACTAAAATTCCTGATTTTAATTGAAAAGTCGTTCTAGGAGTTGATGTGACACTATTGAAATCAACATAGGCTTTAAAGTAAGATCCTGAAATTTCAATATGCAATCTACTGTGATTTCCTGCATCATAAGCCGATATTCCTGAATATGAATATCCTTCCAACTTTGTGAAGGTCATAAAATCTGAATTGTACCATTCGTATTGATGCGCCTGAGAATTCAATGAATGAAATTCATGCGTCGTATCGACCAAAGCATAAAACGCCTCCAATGAATCTTCATAAATCTTCCCTTCTTCGTCTCTAAATCCCCACGCTCCCTCAGGACAAAATCCGTCACAACTGACTTGATCGTGTTGGTTGATGTAAACTCCGAGCGGATATTCCCATTTCTCCGTGTATGAAAAATCACCTGCTAAATCTTTCGTAAAGATTATAGATCTCTCTTTTTCAGTATACAGTTCTTTTTTCATTGTTTGAATAGAAGCCATTAATTTTTGAAGTTTGATAGTATCAACTTTTCCTTCGTAGATACTGTCATTCTGAATAGTATAAAGTATTTTGGAACCGTCGAATAAGAAATAGCATGTGCTGTCTCTATAAGACGGATGAACTGCAATAAATCTTCTTTTTTGTGCGATTATTTTGACTGGTTTATTGAATAGTCTACTGTAACAAACCATAACATGATCACCTCCTTTAAAATAAGCTGATCGATGTATAAATCCTTCCTCAAATTCTATTCGAGAATCGAGAAATACCAAGTTGCCATTGAAGTAATAACCATCCTCAAACCCATCTGCACTTGACCAGTGAGGATGCATGAAAACCTCTAGTTCATTTTTGTTTTTTAATGAATCAATTGTATGGACATAAGCCTCAATTTCAGCCTTGTCGATAACTTGGGCAAAGAGGGAAACGGGAAACAATAAGAAGATCAGCCAAACTTTCATCACATCCAAAATAAGAAGATTTGACATTGACTCAACACAAAGCACGACAATACATGTTAAATTCAGAAAATGAGTCGTTTTCAATCGACCATTAACCAAATTACTTTATCCCGTTAATTCATTACACTTTTATTATATTCACAGTATTATCATTTCTATGCTTGAAGTAAGAAACATTAGTAAATCATTTTATCGAAAAGAAGCGCTCAACGACGTTTCATTTACGGTGGGAAAAGGTGAGGTTTTTGGCCTCCTAGGTCCGAATGGTGCTGGTAAAACAACCATGATTCGTGTCATAAATCGAATTGTAGAATCCGACAGCGGATCTGTTCGGATCAACGGCGACTTAATGGTCAACCATGATTTAAAAAACATTGGATACCTGCCCGAAGAACGCGGATTGTATAAAAACATGACTGTTGAAGCGCATGCCATGTTTCTTGGCCGGTTGAGAGGTCTTTCCAAAGCGGATGTAAATACGAAGATCGATTACTGGTTTGACCGTTTCGAAATCAACGATTGGAGAAAGAAACGCATCGAGCAACTTTCAAAAGGAATGGCCCAAAAGGTTCAATTTATTTGTACAGTCTTACACGAACCTAAATTACTCATCCTCGATGAACCCTTTAGCGGATTCGATCCGGTGAACGTAGAATTGATCAAGCAAGAATTAATAGAAATGAAAGCCGCAGGGAAAACAATCATCCTTTCATCGCACAATATGAAAAGTGTGGAAGAGATTTGTGATCGTGTGGTGTTGATAGATAAAGCGAAAAAAGTTGCAGAAGGCTCAATTGCAGAGCTCCAGGAAGAACGGAAGGCTGGGTTGTATGCCGTTAAGTTCCGAGGGAGTATGATTGCGTTTGTCAATGCGCTATGGACTGGATTTGAAGTCGTAGATAAAGACATTCACGGAGGGGACAAGTTTACCGTTCGTTTGAAAATGAGAAACGAAAGTTCGTTCGATGATTTACTCAAAGTATTAATTGGTCAAGTGAAAATTGAAGCCGCATGGGAAGTATTGCCTTCGATGCAGGATGTTTTTATTGACATAGTACAACCAAGAAAGGAGAACGAAGATGAGAAATAGTTTATTAATCGCAATCCGAGAATGGAAGGCTAGAGTGTTTTCTAGATCGTTTATTGTAATGTCCATCATTGGGCCAATCGTCATTTTAGCGTTGACTTATTTGTTGTTCGTTTTTGGTGACAATGGGAAACAGGAATGGAACGTTCTTATTACCGATCCCGCTGGAATAATGGATGGTAAAATCAATTCTCATGGGAGTAGTCGTGTCACCTATTCATTTGCCAATGACTACATCGAACACGAGGATTTTCGAGACGGTAAAGCGTATCAGGAATTCGATGCGATGGTCGAAATCAATGACAAGGTGCTCCAAAATAAAGTCAGCCATGTTTTTTACCGCTCAGAGCCATCAACAAGGATGCAAACTACTGTTCATTATCACGCAGAACGGCGGCTCGAAGAAGTAATGGTCGGTCAATTTACAGACTTTTCAATTCGAGAGTATTTAAAAATTAAGCAAGAATTAGTACTAGGATTTCACAATGTTTACGATCCGTACGACAAAGCAACAGACCTTCGGGGTTGGGTAGGGTTCTCTTATGGAGCACTAATATTTGTCTTTATTTTTCTCTTCGGGATGACCATTCTAAGAAGCGTTTCAGGCGAGAAAAGCAACCGTATTGTTGAGGTCCTTCTCGCATCTGTCTCTCCGAATCAACTGATGTCTGGGAAGATTATCGGAATTGGCTTGGCAGCGATCATTCAATTTTTAATCTGGTGCTTTTTCATTGGACTGGGGCTCTATTTCATGCGAGAAAATCTATTTCCAGACATGATGGACCCTCAAAATGTCGTTGATCAAGAGTTATTCGCTTCGGCAGAATACAACCGTTTTGTAGAGTTAATTTATAGAGGCATTGATTACGGAATAATGGTTCCGTTTTTCATCTTGTTTTTTATTGTAGGCTATTTGTTCTACGGCGCATTATTCGCTGGAATTGGAGCAACGATGGGAACCGAAAGCGATGGACAGCAATTTGTTATTCCAATAATATTCCTGCTCGGCTTTGGATTGTATTCGGGATATTACGTCGTCAATTATCCAGAAAGCGACTTGGCAACGTGGTTCTATTATTTGCCTTTCACATCGCCAGTTGCAGTTATGGTTGATCTTGCTCAGTCTGATTCACCAGGCTACGAAACCTTCTTATCGCTGTTCATCTTAATTGTCAGCGCGGCTGTATTCCTCAAAATTGCAGGGCGCTTGTACAAAAATGGCATCCTTCAATTCGGACACCGTGTTAGACTGCGTCACATTATAAAATGGCTGAGAAGAAGTTAATATGAAAAGAGCCATTATTGATCTTGGTACAAACACTTTTAACCTTCTAATTGGAGAAGTCGACAACGGACATTTGAACCGCTTGCGCACTGAAAAAGAAGCTGTTTTATTGGGAATGAATGGCATCAATCATGGAACAATTGGCGAAGAAGCATGGCTCCGGGGTTTGCAAAGCTTATTAAGGTTCAAGGCTTACTGTGTTGAGGAAGGCGTTACTGATATTGTTGGCTACGGCACTTCAGCATTGAGAGATGCGAAGAATGGCGATTTGTTCATTCAAGAAGTCAAAGAGCAAACGGGAATCCAGATTCAAATTATCTCGGGAGAAACCGAAACCAAATTGATTTATCAAGGAGTGAGATGGTTGTACGATTTTCAAAAACCGGGAATGATCATGGATATTGGCGGAGGAAGTACAGAATTCATTTTAGCAGATAGTTCAGGTGTCCAAACCGCATCAAGCTTTGATATTGGCGTTTCTAGGTTGTATCAAGAAATGGGAAAGAACAACAACTTAACGGCCCAAAACTATAAGTTCTTGGAAGGTTATTTTGACGCCCGATTGAGCGGCTTTTTTGATGCGAACAGATCCGGAACTTTAATTGGTGCTTCAGGAAGTTTTGAAACGTTCTACGAAATGATCTACCAAAAGCGCTTTTCACGCCACAACAGTATCGAAAGACTTCCCATTAATGCCTTGATGGAAAAAATTGATTGGGTGATTGATTCGCGTTACGAAGACAGAATGAACAACGAATGGATCATTCCAATGCGAAAACAGATGCTTCCAATTGCCGCTTATAAGATCAAATGGGTGATAGAAAAGATGGGTGTCAAAAATGTCTTTGTTTGTCCTTATTCATTGAAGGAAGGAGCGTTTTTGGAGTAAGGAAGACGGGGGCTTGGTTCATTCAGTTTAGCGTAGAATGTGGATATGGCGGTTCAAAAAAATGGGGATTTATACTTGAGTTGCTTTTAATACTGTCGATATAGTATAAAGCCCTGTTGAAATGTTAAATTTATAGGTTGGGTATGTGTAACGGTATGCCTATTAATTTGTGAAACAGGATTTTAGAGCAACATTATCGGAAATTCAGCAACATAGAATTATAACTATCTTGAACTGTTTGCACAATTAGAGTCTTATCTAAATTCAAGCCTTCAATGGCATCTATTTCATTAAATTCTCGCATATTGGAATTTCCCCACAAACTGAATTCAATAATTATTGGAGTTAAACGAATCCCTTTTTCCGTTAACAAATAAATATTTTCTTTTTTATTATCTGGCACTTTCGTTTTGAAAATCAGTTTATACGACTCCAACAATTTTAATCGTGCAGATAAAATACTTGGTGCAATCTTTTCATCTGAATCAGAAATATCCTTGAAAGTCTTTTTGTGTTTAACAAGCATATCTCTAATAATTAATAAAGACCATTTGTCACCTACAATATCTAATGTAGATGAGATTGGACAGCCAGAGCGAAATTCTTTTTTCATTTTTCACTAATTATCACTATTAATTCGATAGTAATATTTACTTTTGCTATCGAATTGAAAGCAAAAATACAAAAATTAAACAGAAATTATGTTAGCAGGACATTTTACAACAGCATTAATAGCGAAACAAAAATTCCCAAAAGGAACTTTACTTTATTTTTTAATTATATCACAATTACAAGATTTTTTGTGGTTTACGTTTCACTATTTAGGTCTTGAACCAACCAATCCAAGTGATGCCTTTGATGCCACTTTGGGTAATATGGTTGTAGATATGTTATACAGTCACGATTTATTACCGCAATTATTTTGGTTGTCACTTGTTTTCTTACTTGGGAAACTGCTATTCAAAAACACCAAAATAGGCTTAGTAAGTGTAGCTTTAGTGTCAATCCATTTTGTTTTAGATTTCTTTTCAGGTCATATGCACCATGTTTTTGGGGCAGATACAATGGAAGCTGGTCTTGGATTGTACGCATCTAATCCTTATTTAGCCATTTTAATAGAAGCCTTATTTAGTATTGCTGCGGTATGGTATTTCTTTAGAGAAGAAGCAAAAAAAGGAATTGTTAGAACTACAAAAAATAGAATTGCAATTATTTCTGTTTTCGCTTATGGAATTATTTTTATGTTACTAATCGCAACAAAATCTTTTAGAGTGTTATTTGGCATTCCAGAATTTGATTTAGGATTTAATACCAATATGCCTACGCTCATTTTCACATACGGTGCAATGCTTTATTGCTTGAATTATTTTGTGCCGAAGTTTACGCTTGACAAAAAATAATAAGGCAATGGTTGAAGGAATTTTAAGTTTTATTAAGGAATTAAAAATTCGGAACGAATCCTTGTTTTATTTTGGTTTCTTCTGCTTATCTCTTTCAATACTATTTATCGTTTTAACCAAACTTGCAACTACTCAAGTTCACGGAGTAAACGCTTGGTTTAAGCCCTTTAAATTTGCTGTTTCAATAGGTTTGTTTGCTTGGACAATGGCTTGGTATTGTCATTATTTGTCAAATTTTAATGAAACACCTTTTAACTGGGTAGTTATTATTTTGTTTGGTTTTGAACTTTTATATATCACTTATCAAGCCTCACAAGGTCAGATGTCTCATTTCAATGCAAGTACATCCACGTATTCAATGTTGTATTCATTAATGGGGTTAGCGGCTACAATCGTAACACTTTATACAGCATACATTGGCTTATTGTTTTTTACACAGACATTTCCTGATTTACCAAATTACTATATTTGGGCGATTCGTTTTGGAATACTCATTTTTGTAGTTTTTTCTTTCGAAGGTGCTTTAATGGGGTCGAGAATGAACCATAGCGTAGGAGCAATCAATGATAATTCTAACTGGTTTGTTGTCGGTTGGAGTAAAACGGTAGGCGATTTAAGAGTATCTCACTTTATAGGAATGCACGCTTTGCAGCTACTTCCATTTCTTTCTTTTTATATCTTTATAAATACAAAAGCGACTATTATTATTTCAATTCTTTACGCAGTTCTTGCTGCCACAACATTAATTCAAGCTTTAAATGGAAAACCTATTTTAACACAAAACGAACGAAAATAATCGGAACAAAACGGCATTCAACAATGTATAAAAGCAATAGCGACTTGGGTGTAAACCCGAACTGTTTTTGCTTTAAATTAAGTATCTTGCTTTCCTATAGGTAAGAGCGTTTAATTCGCTACTGCGCTTATAACAAATGTCATATAGAATTTGATAAGTAGGAAATGACGAAAACAAAATTAACAGTTTTATGCATATTTTTAGTTCAAACAATTTTTGGG
>JBLHVW010000155.1:0-8912 GCA_047628775.1 Salibacteraceae bacterium
CATCTATACAATCCTATCGAAAAACCTATATGGGAGTTGAAGAATACATTTGGGAAATTAAAATGCGTAAGATTATTTTCAAGATGCAATGGGAATCCAAAGGAGTTTTAGAATGGAATTACGCCGAATACAAGGCATATCATGAAATGTTTGATTAAATCTATTCTTTCACGAATTTAACTTGCTGCACCTTTCCGTCGATAACCAGACGAACGAAGTAGGTTCCAGAATTCAATTGACTTACATTGATTGTCGTCAATTGATCTGATACGTAGATTGACTTTCCGTTCATGTCAATGATTTGAACATCTTCCACCGCTCCTTCGATCCCATTGATCGAAATTTCTGAGGAAGTTGGATTAGGGAAAACCGTCAACGAAGACTCCAGTTCAATTTCTTGTTCACCGACAACCCAAAGCGCCAATTTCACCGCTTGATAGGCGTTCACCTTTCCCCATCCCCATTTGGCGCTGTGTGGAGGAATAGCTCCAGTATAGTTGTCTGTTCGAGCCGTTTCGATTAAGATGCTTTTCACTTGGTTTGCTGATAAAAATGGATTTACTTCCAATAAAATTGCTGCAATTCCAGCCACAGCAGGTCCCGACATCGATGTTCCACTAAAACGCGCAAATGGATAGGTTCTGCCGTTAAAATCTACCGTTGCGATTGGACCAAAATTATTATCAGTATAGGAAGAAATCGAAGAAGCGACATTCACACCGGGTGCAGAAATGTCTGGTTTTAGACTTCCATCCATCAATGGTCCATTGCTTGAGAATGAGGCTTCAGCGCCACCAACAAGGTTGTTTGTTACCGTATAAAACTCGGACGAATAAGCTCCAACCGCGATTGCAGTGTTTGCGCAGGCCGGAACGCCAACTCCGTATAAATTATCTCCTCCAATTGAGTTTGAACCCAAGTTTCCAAAGGACATTCCCCAATTTCCAACATCTGTTGTAAGCTCCGTTAAGTTCCAATAATGCACCGTTCCGTTGACAGCCGTTGATCGAATCCCAATTTTATAGTTGGGAGACGATTGCTTTATTCTTAATCTAGTTTGCGGCCTTCCATTCGATGGATAAGCTGCATCCGCTGAAAGATTGAAAAACACGGTGTCTGTTCCACTCGCAACCACAAATGAATCAATGTAGTTTGGTGTTGTAGCCGTTGAATACCAAGGACTCGTTGCGATAATATTGCTTCCAACATCCGTTACAATAAGTTGACTTGAAAAAGAGTTTCCGACACCCCCCCACATGTGAATACTTTGTCCCCAAAGTGTTGGAGAACCAGGATTTGAGTAAAAGTTGACTTTCGTTTTGATAGTATCATTCGTAAAAGCCTTATCGATATGAAAGTTAACATCTCCATTGTTCCCAGCAGATGATACGAACACAACGCCCAACGCTGAATATGCATCAATTGCTTGCTCCAGAACATCAGAACCATCTAGCGCTCCCATGTGGTAAATTCCCCAACTCATGCTGATCACCAATCGCTTTCCTTCGGTTACGGACTTGTTGTACATCCATTCCCAAGCATCCAAAACTGCTGCTTCATTGAATAAAAAAGTAACAAACAAGAATTCCGATTCGAATGCCATTCCTCTGTAATCCAATCCTGCTCCACTTCCTCCAGCAATTCCTGCTACGTGAGAACCATGTGTTGCGTACGAATAGAAATTGGCTGTATCTGCTCCTGCGCTTACAAATTCAGTTGGATTTGAATATTCCGTTCCATAACTGTAAGAAGCAGGTGCTGGACCTGAATTTTTAAATTGATCCCAAGCCGCGATGATTCGAGTGTTTTGCAATAGTGTGTCGTAAAACATCGGAGAACTGTAATCAAATCCCCAATCCGTGATTCCGATAATCACATCTTTACCTGTAAACCCTTGTGGCAAATCAATTCCCGCCCAAACGCTGTCTACATGCGTTCCAACTTTCACCTTATCCAGCATCGCTCGCGCCATTCCTGCTGTTTTCAAGTAGGCAATTCCATTTTCATTTAGAATTTCATTTAGGGTCTCAATCGGATACTTAATACTAACGATATCGTTAATTCTAGATCCAACGATAATACCTCTACTCTGTAAATCCTCTTTGTCAAAGTCAGCATTGACATTACAAACGAACGAAACGTAATTCTGTCGATGAATTTTATCTACGGGATAATACTGACGAATCGTTTCGTTAACGCGCTTGCCATTGGCTTGATATTCTCGATTGATAATTGCGATGTCGGAAATGGTGTTCGAAGAGATTTGCATTTGAGCGAATCCACTGAATGATAGCAACGCAACGAGGATTGTTAGTTTCATAGGTGTGTGATTGAGGTACAAATATAGGTTGTTCAATAGTATCACGTTAAGATTATTTAAATTGCTTTTGATTGTAAACAGTGTTGAAAGGCTTTTAGTATCTTCGAAATCACGAATTGGCGCGCAAGCTCCGAAGCTTCAAACCGCTAGAATAATGAAAGAGTGGCTTAAACATAAACATGGTTACCTCAATATAGATGAGGAGAACCTTTACTTCACAAAGACTGGAAATTGGTCTGAAATTGCTGATTTGAAAGAGCAAAACAGTATGGAATTCAAAACTGCCGATCAGAATAGTAAAATAAAATTAATCCTATTGCTTGGAATTATTGGTGCCGTATCGGTTTGGCAATTGTTTTCAAAAGATAGAATTGGCGGCTTTAATCTTTTACTATTCATGAGCCCAATTATCAGTTTCTATTTGATTTACAATTACTTGATACCTGAATATGGTGCTGCATTTGCTGTTCCTTACAACAAGATTCAAAAGATCGAATTTGAAAACGACATTGCTACCGTCCACTTTTTAGATTATGATGGGGCAAAGGCAACGTATCAGCTGATGAAATTAGATCTTGACGGAATTGATTTAATCAATAGAATTGAATTCAAAGGAGCTAATGATAACCAATGAAGGATAAGTAAGTCAACACATTCAACTCAGGAATTAAATCCCAAATACATCCAATTATCGTTTTCTCTAACAAATTTCGAATCCTCGTGAATGAAACGCTTCTTCCCCTTCTCTTTGAAGTGCGCTTTAAACTCAACCGTTCCTTCTGAATCATTCTCATTGCCTTCAGTAGTATTCAGAATCTCCAAACGAATCCACTTAACAGATCTAGCCCATGTTACGATCTTAGTTGAATTTTCTGGACGGGTTGTTGAATGATGGCTGAGCATCAAATAATCTCCATTGGCTTTCGTAAAAGCCGTAAAACGGGAACGCATCAAATCCTCAGCCGTCATAGCATTGCTTATACCTTGATGTGGTTTAGCACAACAATCACGATACTCTTTATTTCTTCCGCAGGGACACATAGTTATTGGATATTGAAGATTAGATCGCTGCGCTTTTGGATCGTTCGTTCCTCACTTTTGGATTATTAATGGTTAAAATTAATCAAAATGATATTGAAGATTAGATCGCTGCGCTTTTGGATCAGTCGTGAACTTCTTTTTGGATATTGGATTGTAATGGTTTCAATGAATCCATAACAATCCAAAAGGCGTAGCCGATCCAAAAGCGCAGCGGTCCAATATCCTAAAATGTTAAGTCTTTTTAATCTTCCTCAATCAAAACTCCCATCTTCCCCATTTGATAATCGCGCATGGCCTCCATAATTTCCGTTTGAGTGTTCATTACGAAAGGTCCGTGTTGCACAACAGGTTCATCAATTGGCGCTCCAGCCAAAATTAAATACTGAGCGTCAGAATTCGCATGAATTGTTATTTGATTTCCTTCATCTCCAAAAACTAACAGACTTTCAGGGTCAACAACTCCGTGCCCTTCAACCTTCAAATCGCCTTTTATACTGTAAACTGTTGCGTTAAACCCTTCCGGAATTGTAAATGTATTGTTCGCTCCTCCTTTCGCATTTGCCCACAAAAGGAGCAGTTCACTTTGTCCGTTAATCTTTCCTTTTACACCTTTGTATGCGCCAGAAATCAACTTAACATCAGACAAACCGTCTTCAGATTCAATTCTTGGAATTTCGGTTTCAGGAATATGCTTGTATTCAGGTTCAATCATTTTCTTATCCGCTGGACTGTTGATCCATAATTGAATTATTTCCTGCATTCCTTTGGTTTCAATTAGGTTTTGAGAAGGCCGTTCACTGTGAATTATTCCCGCCCCAGAATGAATCCATTGGACTTCTCCTGATTTGGCCACCTGATTGTTTCCTCTGCTATCTCGATGGTGCACCTCCCCTTCAATTACAAAGGTCACAGGTGAAAATCCACGATGTGGATGCGGTCCAACTCCTTGAATTTTCGCGGGACGGTCGTAAATCGGTTTTACCCTTGCATGGTGTAAAAGCAAAAATGGATCAACCTGTTGAACGTTATTTGTTGGCAGTGCTTGCTTTACTGGAAACCCGCCCATATCAATCTTTTGGGCCGGTAATGAATGTGTGACAATTTTATTTTTCATTTTCTTTAGATGTTGGATATTAGAATTTAGATGTTAGACCGCTATGTTGTTTGATTATTTGCCTATTCCCCCTGTTTTTTCTGAACAAATTTAGATAGGATAATTGATAAAAACTACGAATTAACATTATTTATATACCATGGTAAATAAAAAGGTGTTGTATAATTTTTTTAGGTTAATGAAGAGGTCAAATTTAGACCGTTAGACGTTTGAGTTTCTCAATGGAAGAAATTGGAATAGATCCGAAATCTAAAAGCGTAGCGATCTAAATTCTAACAATCGAATTACGCTGCACTCCTAATTCTAAAACGAAACTCCAAAATGAGAATAAATTGGACGCTCGATACCTTCGCTGTCTGCGGGGCGGTTGATAATCCCTCCCATGTTTTTTACATACATGCAAGACGAGCCTCCTTGATCACAAGCCATTGCATCATCTGCTCCGAGTGATTTCAGCATTGTAGCGCAATCGTTGTACGTTAAACCAACACTGTGATCTGGGCGCTTACCATCAACGATCATTAGGTACAATTGAGTTCCATCCTTACTCAATCCCATTACAGTTCTCGCGTAAGGGCGGTCTCTTTCGTGCGTGAGAACATTGCCTTTTTTCAGGATATCAAAACGACCCCAAATGGCATTGTAGTAATTGTCATTGTATTTTGTGTCAACGAATGACTCTTCGTAATACGTGCCTTTATTTAGCTTGTTGAATCCCATAAATGGTCGCTTATCCGTGTCCACCATCATTACAGGTTTTCCTTTTGAAACCCAGTTTCCTGACCATTCGCCCAAGTCGCAATCCATTGCCATGGACTCCCCTGCTTCACCATTGATGGCGATCATGCATTTATGCGCTTTTGCAAATTTACTCGTCAGGTATTTCCCCTTTTTCTCAGGGGAAACCTGAATTTTCGCGTCTGGATGACTCAGGTCAATTCGAGCAATGTAAACAACTGAATTAGGATCTTTTTGTGTCACAACCATCAATTGAACGGCTTCATGGACAGACTTTTCTTTTATATCAGATTCAGGAAATTGCTTTTTGAATTCTGTTAAATCGAACGGTGTTCCTCCAACGACAGAACTACCATTGAATTGGGAATTTCTTATTTTTTCATTTAGGCCTGTCAATTCTGCTTTCATGAAGGAGAACTTCATGTCAACAATGAACAGGAGCATGAGTAAAACGAGAATCGCATTGATATACAAACGCTTCTGATCCGATAATTTCTTGAGCCATTTACGACCAAAACGATTGAAGACAATCAATAATACGACAATCAACAACAATAAGAAATACAAAGGTAAATCCATGAGCCGCCAAGTTGTAGAGATTAAATTATCGAGAAGATTATTTATAAAATTTCCCATTCGAGATTATAAAGTCGAAACGAAAATACGAAATAAATTAGTCCAAATCGTTTCGAGCTTAGAAAACCGCTAAATCGTAATGTATTCCTTTTTAGTTAAGATATTAACAGGATTCAATGGAACGATAAAATCGGATTCAATATCATCTTCTGGAATATCCAACGGACTATTTGTGAAAAGCTGAATACCAGCATAGCCTGTGCTCTTATCGACGTCTAGTAAACCCATTCGGTCCAAATAATCTACGGCACGCCAAGCGTTGGTAATATTACTTCTACCTTGGTGCTTTACGGTAAAGACTCTAGAGTCTTTCGTTTTTCCGGTAACAGTCCAATACGGTGCTCCATCATTATCGCTAGGCAGCTCAACACAAGAAGTTATATGCACTTCGTAGGTATCCTTGTTCCATTCGTGGTAAATTACAAATGGGACTGGCCTTTCGGGATATTTGATTTTTTTTCGGATATATGGAATTAATCTTTCAAAGTCTCTTTTAATGTGCGCTTGCAATTGAAAAAACGGAACTTTTCGCTCAATACCAATGTATTCAATCCCTTCTCTGTTTTGAACACCTGTTAATTCAATTGTTGATTTTGCTCCATCCCGCTGTAAATGTTCGTTTACGGTAACCAACCCTCGCTTTATGTCGAAGGTTATTTCTTTGGTTCTCTGTTCGATTCCTCTCCACTTAAAAAATGGAAGTTTCTCGTAATAGCTACAGCCAACCATTGTCCCGAATGAATTCCGGCCAAATTTGAGTTCTATTTTAGCGTTTATAGGTTTAGGGTGGACAACTGAAATTTCAAATTCCATGGACAAGTTCTGAATCATGGAAGTTCTTTTAAGTTCACCTTCTCCAATCACTCTCCCCTTCCATTTTACATGTGTCTTGTCTTTTGAAACTTCCATTTCGGCCGTTGGATCTGAGACAAACCAAGGCATCCAGTTCTTCCAATTTTCAAAATCACAAAATTGTGCAAAAACAACATCTACGTAAATTCGAAATGGAAACTCCTCGAATACTTGAATTTCTGCCATATATGTTTAATATTTTGAGATAACTTTATAAAATTAAGTATAAAACAAGGTTCTCACAATAAGCATAAGTACTGAAAATTTTGACTAGAATAAGTAAATCAACGCATCGCTTTGCGCACATATGCGCATTAAATCACCGGAAAAACGACTTCTGACTCCAATTCAAGTTCTGGTGTGTCTTTTGGGCTGTTCAAATAGATTTCCATAGGAAAGAGCTTTTTGTTTAACTTGAATTTTTTAGCTCTTTGCATTGAATATTGCGCCGTCCAAACATTTCCAGAATACTTATAAGGCCCTTTATGATGAATTGAAATCACCTGCGTTGTTTGAGTTTCTCGCATTTCCATTCCGTCTAACAAATCGGTAATCGTTTCACTAACGGGAACGCAAGCGGTATAAACAACGTGATCTTTTAAAGGATTAAATTTTGAGTAAATCGAAAATGACGGGCCAGTAATCTTATCCTTATGCGTTCCCATTATAAACTCCATAAGTTTGGTGTAATCCTCACTCATAGCGGAAGAAATCCCTTTAAACGTGCATGTTCTTTCAATTCCAACGTACTTTCCACCTTCAAAAGTTTGTATTCCTTTAAAGGTTAATTCGGAGTTTACTTTTCCAACTTCCACGAATTCTTTAAGCATTCGCAAGCCTCTGTCGTAATCCATACCTACAAAAGTGACCATCATTTTTTTCATCCAAAACATGAAAAATGGCAAACTGCTGTCCATTGTCCAATGAACACGCGTTCCATTTCCTTCTGGTTTAAGAATGAATGAAACTTTTGCTTTCGATTTAAATGGCTTGAGAAAAAGCAAATCGTAATCTACTTGTTCGTTTTCCTTTTCAGACAAAACAGTCATATTGCCGGTTCCAGTGATATCACCTATCCATTCGTAATATTTCCCGTCCTCATTGATTTTGAGCTTCGTTGAAGGATCGGTGATCATCCAAGGAGAACAAGGCTTCCAGTTGTGGAAATCACTAATTACTGCGTATACTTTTTCAGCACTCGCGTCAGCTAAAACGGACTTATCTAAATGTATTTTAGGCATTTAACTTTGGGTTTTGATTGAGTAATTGACGGCCAGATAGTGTTTTTTATAATTGCGCAAAAAAGCCAACCTTCGATTTCTCAAAGATTGGCTTGGCTACTTTGTATTGGTTGATTAGTGTTTGTTTATGCTCGATCCTCCTGAAGATTCAAGATTATCGATCAACCCCGTTCCGTAATAGTCTAGAGAGCTCGCACCCGAAGCTGAAATGTTTATCACTCCGTTTACAGTTAATGTCGCTCTACTTGCTCCAGAAAGGTCGATATCAAGATCATTCATTACGAAGTCTTCATCTGTAATTTTACTAGCTCCGCTCAAATCCATTTTTGAAGCATTTGAAGATCCCCAAATTTCAATGTCTGATGCTCCACTTGCGTCTGCGTCGAAATCTGTCACAGTCATTCCGCCTTGAAAAGTACTTGCTCCTGAGATGTCCAAGTCTAGAAATGAGGTTATTAATTCATTTGTGAATTCAACGCGAGAAGCTCCGCTAATCCCAACGGCATCCAAAAAAGTTGTTGAAACGTAAATCTTAATTGTTGCTCCAGACTTTATTCGAACATTGTTTTTGATGCGCACTTTTAAACGCCCTGCAACAACATCAGTGAGAATGTATTGGTGTAAGTTTGAATTTGCTTCAACGACTACGCTTTCTACATTTGGATCGAATGTTACTTCCACATCAATCGCATCTGAAACGTCTAAAGCATCAAAGCCAGTTAAATTTCTTGTCTCCGTTGTAATTGAACCTGACGGTTTCACACTTTCTTTTTTACACGAACCCATTAATAAGGTTACTGCTATTAACGCGCTTAATAAAATTGACTTTTTCATATTGTTCCTTTTTTGTTTTCAATTTACTTGTACTCTTTTCTTTACAGACAACTCAAATTGAGATCACCCCTATTCGAATTGCAAATATTTTTAAAATGTCAGCCTGTAGCTTAAAACGGGGATGATTCCTGGTTGG
>JBLHVW010000156.1:0-8843 GCA_047628775.1 Salibacteraceae bacterium
ACAATCAATAATTTTAAAGCCATCCCAAACTCATTCGTCGAAAAAAGTGCACAATCAAAGAACTATCGGAAAGAATGTTCTAGTTTTGCGCCCTTGAATCATTCAGCCAAAGCACACTATGAAAAAAATATTCAACTTATTTGATCTCAAACAAAAGATCAATTATAAAAATGAAGTTCTATCTGGATTAACAGTTGCCTTGGCTTTGGTTCCAGAAGCAATTGCATTTGCGTTAATAGCAGGACTATCGCCACTTACAGGATTGTATGCTGCATTTTCAATTGGATTGATAACTTCTATTTTCGGTGGGAGACCGGGAATGATTTCTGGTGCAACTGGCGCAATTGCAGTGATTTATGTCGGGATGATTGCCATTATTAAAAAGGCCAATCCAGATATTACAGTTGATGAAATCACGCAATATATTTTAGCAACCGTTATTCTCGCTGGAGTTTTACAAATACTTGTTGGTGTTCTAAAGCTGGGTAAATTCATTCGTTTGGTTCCGCATCCAGTAATGTTTGGATTTGTCAACGGTTTAGCGATTGTCATTTTCATGTCGCAAATGGCATCTTTCCAAGAAAACGTACAAGATCCGTATGGTAACAATAGGCTCGAAACAAAGTCTATAAGTGAAGCTTATCACATAAATGAAACTGTTGTTATTAATGACAAAACGAATACAATTGCGTTCAACCTGAAAGACGATACAAAACTTCATGACTTTGAAACAGATGAGTTGAAATATCAAATTTTTGACGGTCAGGTTTACAATGTTTCTGATTCAACAGTAGCGTTCAATTTCGCCAACGATACCCTGTACAATATTGAGCAAGAGGGAGATGTGTCCGTTTGGATGAATAAGGATGACCTATTATTAATGATTGGTCTTGTGCTTCTTACGATGCTCATTATTTGGGGATTACCGAAGATTACAAGATACATCCCATCTTCACTCGCGGCCATTGTAGTCGTTTCTGCGATTACCATATTTGGAGGCGTAGACACACGAACGGTTGGCGACTTGGCCTCTATTCAAGGTGGATTCCCGATGCCTTCACTTCCTAACATTCCGTTTACTTGGGAAACATTTCTTCTGATCTTCCCTTACGCTCTAATTGTTGCTGGTGTTGGACTTATTGAAAGTTTATTGACGCTTAACTTGATTGATGAAATAACACAAACTAGAGGGAAAAGTAATAGAGAATGTGTTGCCCAAGGTTCGGCGAACATCGTTTCTGGTTTCTTCTTAGGAATGGGTGGATGTGCCATGATTGGTCAGAGTTTAATTAACATCTCGTCTGGAGCACGCGCACGACTCTCAGGAATTGTAGCATCGCTTGGGTTGTTGTCCTTCATTATGTGGGGCGCACCGGTTATTGAACAGCTTCCAATGGCTGCATTGACAGGAGTAATGGTGATGGTTGCGATCGGAACTTTTGAATGGGCAAGTCTCAAAGTATTTGGAAAAATGCCTGTTACTGATGTAATCGTTATGCTCGTTGTTACGCTAATCACAGTATTCCTGCACAATCTAGCCTTAGCGGTATTGGTTGGTGTAATCATCTCAGCGCTGGCCTTCTCCTGGGAAAATGCAAAACGTATTCGTGCGCGAAAATATGTTGACGATAATGGATCAAAACACTATGAAATTTACGGGCCTCTCTTTTTTGGTTCGATTTCTACCTTCAATGATAAATTTGATGTTCAGAATGACCCAGAAGATGTTATCATCGACTTTTCTGACAGTAAAATTGTAGACATGTCCGCAATTGAAGCATTAAACTCATTGACAGAACGTTACCTTCAAGCTGGAAAGAAAATTCATCTTCGTCACCTTAGTGCGGATTGCCAAGTACTGTTGAAAAATGCAGATAAAATCGTTGAAGTTAACGTGATGGAAGATCCTACATACCACGTTGCGGCTGATAAAGTTTAACATTTAATTTACTTCCTGTATTTTTTAGAGGCCAATTTATCACGTATCTTTGCCACTCATAACATTATGCCCACATATTATTTTTTTGTGGGATATTTTTGGTGAATAAAATAAACACTCAGTAATGAAATATTGCCTTATACTTTTAATTGCATTCTCCAGCTCATCACTTCTCGCACAAAACTATACGATAAGTGGATCTGTTAAAGATTCTACGAATGGAGAGGACTTATACGGAGCTTCAGTTCAAGTCAAGGAACTCACAAACGTTGGAGCCATCACAAATGCTTACGGATTTTACTCTCTTACACTTGACAAAGGTTCATATACATTGGTCTTTCGTTCTTCTGGATTTGATCAAAAAGAAGTTAAGATTGAACTCGACAAAGACATGTCAATTGATTTGGAATTAAATGTCCCGAGTGACATACAAGAGCTTGGAGATGTTATTGTTAGTGCAGAAAAAGGAAATGAAAATATTACGTCTGCTGGAATGAATGTAACTAAATTGACACCTAAAGACATTGAAACAATCCCTGTTCTTTTCGGAGAAAAAGATATAATGAAAACACTTCAGTTGACTCCTGGTGTAAAAGGAGCAGGTGAAGGGAACGCTGGATTCTTCGTTCGTGGTGGTGGTGCCGATCAAAACCTTATTCTACTTGATGAAGCTCCGGTTTACAACGCTTCTCACCTACTTGGTTTCTTCTCGGTATTCAACTCAGATGCCATTAAGGATGTAGCGCTTTACAAATCAGGGATTCCTGCTGAATACGGAGGAAGAGCGTCATCAGTAATGGATGTTAAGATGCGCGATGGAAACAAGAAAAATTTTGAAGCATCGGGTGGAATTGGATTGATCTCATCGCGGTTAACTGTCGAAGGTCCAATCGTAAAAGACAAAGGATCATTCATCATATCAGGAAGACGAAGCTATGTTGATATATTCCTGAAACTTTCCAGGGATGAGCAAATCAAAAACACTTCTTTGTTCTTCTATGACTTGAACATGAAAGCGAATTACAAGCTAGGTGACAAAGACAGAATTTTCCTTTCTGGATATTTTGGAAGAGACAATTTTGGATTTGGAGATGATTTTGGATTCAACTGGGGAAATGCAACAGGAACATTAAGATGGAACCACATTATCAATCAAAAACTCTTCTCTAATACGTCAATAGTGTATAGTAATTTCGATTACGCTTTTAATATTGGGCCAGAAGGAGAAGACGATTCGTTTGGGGTTCAGTCGTCGATTCAAGATTGGAATGTAAAGCAAGACTTTACGTATTACGCTAATCAAAACAATACACTTAAATTTGGATTAAATGGTATCCATCACACATTCAAGCCAGGTGCTTTAACTGGAGGAAATGAATCTTTCAACGAATTAGTTCTTGACTCAAGGTACGCTATTGAAATGGGAGCATACATCCAAAACACGCATAAAGTTGGAAACCGTCTTAACCTGATGTATGGATTGCGTTACTCTGGGTTTAATTTAATCGGTGACGGTAACAGATATGATTTCGCCGAAAATGGGACGGCTACAACAACCGAATTCGATAAATGGGAAACCATTAAATACCACCACGGATTGGAACCGCGTTTATCTGCAAGTTATATTTTGACTGAAAAGAACTCGGTTAAAATGAGTTACAACCGTAACTTCCAATACTTACACCAAGTATCAAACTCTACTTCTTCAAGCCCAACAGATATCTGGGTTCCAAGTTCAAACAATGTAAACCCACAGATCGCAGATCAGATTGCAGCGGGATATTACCACAACTTGAAGAATAACATGTACGCACTGTCAGGTGAGATTTACTACAAGTTTTTGCAGAATCAAATAGATTACAAAAATGGAGCAAATAGTTTCTTAAATGATGAAGTCGAAGGTGAGTTTGTGTATGGAAAAGGACGTGCATATGGACTTGAAATTCAATTGAGAAAGACGAAAGGGAGGTTCACAGGTTGGATAAGCTACACACTTTCTAGATCTTTAAGAACGTTTGATCAAATAGATGGAGGAAAAGAATTCTCAGCGCGTCAAGATAGAATTCACGACATCGCGGTAGTTGCGATGTTTAAAATCAATAAGTCTCTTGCTGCATCGGCAACGTGGATTTACTATACTGGAGATGCTGTAACATTCCCGTCAGGAGGATACAGTGTGAACAACACTTTTATTCCATTGTATACAGAGAGAAATGGATATAGAATGCCTGATTACCACCGTTTGGATTTAGGACTGACATGGTACCACAAAGAGAAAAAGAGATTTGAATCAAACATGAATTTCTCTGTCTATAATGCATACGGTAGAGAAAATGCTTTTTCAATTACGTTTGAGCCAGAAGATCCTGATGTACCGAACGGACCTCAAAAAGCAGTACAGACAACATTATTTAAGCTAATCCCAGCGATTACTTGGAACTTTAATATTAAGTAATTATGAAAAATATATTCTACATCCTTATTGCAGTAGCCACTTTCAGTTCTTGTCAAAAAGATATTGATCTCGATTTGAATTCTGCGAATCCATCAATCGTTATTGAAGCAAATTACGCTGCCGAAGACAGTACAGTTCGGGTAAGAATAACGAAAACCGTTAATTATTTCGGTTCTGAAGCAGTTCCAACTGTTGACAATGCAACTGTGACAATAACTGATCAAAATGGTGTGAGTCAATCCGTTCCTTTTTCGGCAAACGGAGATTACGTCTTAACGAATTATGCGCCTCAGTTCAATACTATATATAGTTTAAATGTAGTTGCGGAGGGTATTTCTTATGCAGCAAGCAGTACAATGGCTAGCCCTGTAATTATGGACCCTCTCGAATACGATTGGTTTGAAGGTGGATTTGGATTTGATGAAGGATTTGTCATGGTCATAAACTTCTTAGACCCTGCGGATACTGTAAACTTCTACGCAGCGAGATTCACTGTTAACGGAACCGTATTTGATCGATTGAATGAAGGCTTTACTCAAGATGACGCATTGACTGATGGAAACTACCAATCGCGACCATTGTTTGGTGGACCTCAAGTAGATTCTTTGGATGTTGTAGGCCTCGAGTTGTTATCAATTGATGAAGCAATCTATAATTACTTGAACGAAGCAGCCAGCATTGTAGGAGGATCAACTTCTGCCGCTCCCGGAAATCCAACTTCGAATTGGGACAATGATGCATTGGGTTATTTTAGTGCTTACAGTTCAAGCAGACAAGAAGTGACTTTGCCTTAAGTAGTTTGGATATTGGAATTTAAAGAACCTTCGCACACCTTAAAGAAGGTACTTACGGAAATCAGAGCGAATAGTGATAAAAAACGATTTGAGGGGACTCTTTCAAATGAGGTCATTGATGGATTGTATTCTTCTTTCCAGTATCGATTTTTTTTGAACAGCCCTGTTATTTCTACCCTAAAAATTAAAGGTTCTTATAACTTAGAAGAAGGCTTATTAAATATACGCCTCAAGCGTAGCATCATGTTCTATCTCATGACAGCGCCATTTATTGTGGCAACAATCTATTTTATATGGGATTTCTACATCCGAGGACATGATCTTATGCCTAGCCTCGCATTCTTTATCCAAGGTTGCTTTATATTAGTGGCAACATTTATTCTTTTTGAATATGAAAAATGGAAATTTAAAGACCGACTTCGATTGCTTTTTAATGAATTTAAGTAATTCTGACGCAATTCAAAAGTGAGCTAAGTCTAATATCCAAAAGCGAAGCGTTCTAACATCCAAAAAAAGGAGCGTGCGACTGATCTACCCAAACCAAACATCATTAATCATTTCAAAACCCGCTTTTTCGTTGATTCTGAGAATGATCACTTGCTTGCCTTGCGACAATTCATCTCGCATTACGGCAGATTCCATTTTAAGAAAGAGTTTCTTATTCTTTATATAGATGTCCTTGGTTCTGTGAGCGACAGCCGTTCCCATCATTTCAGGCCAAGACTCGATAATTTCGATTTCTTTCATCTTTCCTTCATAACCATAAGCTCTAAGCCAACGGTCGAGCACTTCCTTTAACGGAGCCTCATTCGATGTACGTTTTAAATCACTCATTCAATGTCAATTTAACCCCAAGTTCGCTCACAGAGCCTTCTTCAACTTGGAATACTTTACATTCGAGATTACTTTCAGAGAAGATCTTTTCTACCCGCTCGATGTCTGTATCCGTAACAAGCACTTGTCCAAAAAACTGATCACTGACCAATTTCATCAAACGTTCTACTCTTATATGGTCTAATTTATCAAAAATATCATCAAGGAGCAAAACGGGTTGCGTATTTAAATGGCTTTTCAACCATTCGTATTGCGCCAATCGAAGGGCAATTATAAATGACTTCTGTTGGCCTTGCGAACCAAATTTCTTAACGGGGTGACCTTTAATTTGAAAAACCAAATCATCTCGGTGAACCCCTACGTTTGAATAACGCGTATACGCATCTTTTTTCTCGTATTGCTTGAGTAAGTCTACAAATGGCGCATCTGACAATTGAGATTTATAGACCAAATGAACTTCCTCATCGACATGTCCAATAGCGTCGTAATGCTTTTGAAAAACAGGGATAAATTCATTTAAAAACGACTTTCTTTTCTCAAAAATATCCAATCCAAGCTCGATCATTTGGTGGTCCCAAATCTCAATGGATTCACGATCAAACATACGATGCTCGGCCATGTTTTTTAACAAGGCATTCCGCTGTGCAACGACCTTTGCGTATTTCTGAATAGAATCAAGATAGCGTCTGTCGAACTGAGAAATAATCCCATCCATCCACCGTCTTCTCAACTCACTGCCTTCGGAAATTAAATCCCTGTCATAAGGTGAAATCATTACAGCCGGAAATTGACCAATATGATCTGCAAGTTTTTCGTATTCCTTCTTATTCCGCTTAAAAATCTTTTTTGACCCAACTTTAACCGCACAATGAATGGCGGTTTTAGCACCATCTTTATGCCATTGTCCTTGAATGGAAAAGAAGGGTTGATCGAATCGAATATTTTGTTTGTCTATAACATTCATGTACGACTTACAAATACTCAAATAGTGAACAGCATCAAGGATATTAGTTTTCCCGGCGCCGTTGTTTCCTACGAAGCAATTGATACCGTCAGACAACTGAATTTCGGCTTCTTCGTAATTTTTAAAATTGATAAGATGTAAGTTCTCTAGATGCATCAAAACAAAATTAGTCCATTTTGTTCAATAACTTCTATCAAGTCATACTTCTTTATCGAAAAAAAAACTTATTTTTGCAGCGCTTAATTTAGTAGAATGTTAGAAAATTTATCAGGAGAAGAATTAAAGAATCAATTTAAGACGAATAAGACGCTTAGATTAGTCACAATGATTATTGGCGGCGCCGCAGTAGTGGCTTTGGGCTACTTCATATACCTTCAATTTATTTGGTATCCTACGAACGAAGAGTCGAAAGAGAAGTACTGGCCAGGATTGAACCTTGCCGCTGCTGATTCTACTGATGCAGCCTTAACAGCATTGAAACCTGTCAAAGAAAAATACGACGGCTACATTGGTGGAGAGATCGCTCAATTCGTTTATGCGCGTCAATTGATGAACAAAGGGGAATACAAAAAAGCAATCGAAGATTTAGAGGGAGTTGACGTTGAAGACACTTATGTTGCTTTAATGGCAATTGGACTAAAAGCGGATTGTCTTTCCGAAATGGGAAAATACACGGAAGCAGCAAACCTTTATTTGGAAGTAGCCAACACAACCGATAACGATTTCACTACACCCTTCTATTTAAAGAAAGCAGGACTTTGCGCTGAACAAGTGAAAGATTTCAAAATGGCAGCAAAGAGTTACAAGCAAATCAAAGATATGTACCCTCAATTTGCTAACACAAATAGCATTGATAAATTCTACGCAAGAGCGAAGAGTCAAATTAAATAACATAATCTATGGCTACAGAAGGTCGTAATTTATCAGAATACAATAAAGAATTTATTCCAAGCGGTGCCGATTTCACGATCGGCATTGTTGTTTCTGAATGGAACGAAAACATCACGTTGAACTTACTCAAAGGCGCAAAACAAGCCTTGACTGATAACGGCGTTAAAGAAGAAAACATCATTGTGCGATTCGTTCCTGGTGCTTTCGAACTTCCATTGGGATGTCAATTTATGTGTGAAAGCGGAACTATTGACGGCGTTGTCGCTATTGGGACAGTCATCCAAGGAGAAACAAAACATTTTGATTTTGTTTGTGACGGAGCCACACAAGGAATAAAAGACGTTAATCTTAAATACAATATCCCTGTTTCATTTTGTCTTCTTACAGACAACACCTTGCAACAATCTATTGATCGTTCGGGAGGTAAACACGGAAACAAAGGAATTGAATGCGCCATTGCTTGCATGAAAATGATTGCGCTGAAAAAATCATTCTAAATGACTTTAATAAAATCTATTTCAGGAATTCGCGGAACCATCGGGGGGAAAGTAAACGAAGGCCTAACGCCTGTTGATGCAGTTAAATTTGCAGCAGCTTATGGAACTTGGCTAATTCGTCGCAACCCAAACACCAAAGTAAAAGTGGTAATCGGTCGTGATGCTCGCATTTCTGGACAAATGGTTTCTGATCTTGTTTCTTCAACTTTGGTTGGATTGGGGATCGACGTGATTAATTTAGGCCTGTCCACTACTCCAACTGTTGAAGTTGCTGTTCCAATGGAAGGTGCTCATGGAGGAATCATTTTAACAGCAAGCCACAACCCAAAACAATGGAACGCACTTAAGCTATTGAATGAGGAAGGTGAGTTCATTACGGGTAGTGATGGAGAACTTGTATTGTCAATTGCTGACAATGAAGATTTTGATTTCGCCGAAGTGGATGATCTTGGTCAAGTAACAAATGACG
>JBLHVW010000157.1:0-8758 GCA_047628775.1 Salibacteraceae bacterium
CAGTTGATTTAAGCGCTTGGAATAGCTTGTGGACAATTGAGCGAATTAAGCAAACCGGTTACAGGCCAACGATGAGAGAAACTTTGGCCGATTTCAATTTTGGCTATATAATATCGGCCGTACTTTCGATTTGCTTCGTTACGCTAGGCGCGTACATGATTTTTGGAACGGAAAGTAAAATTCCAGATGGAGCGGGTTCTTTTGCTATTTCAGTCATTGGGATGTTCACGGCTTTTATTGGGGATTGGAGTTACATCATTATTGCCGCTGCTGCCTTTTCAATTATGTTCGGAACGTGCATAGCAGTGTTTGATGGCTATTCCAGAAGTATCGAGCGTTCTACCGCACTGTTTTTATCGAGAGAGAATGAAAAATCTTCTGTTGGGATTTATAATGTTTCCTTGTCTGTTATTGCTATAGGATCGTTCAGTCTCGTTTTTTTCTTTGGAGAGCACATGAAGTCATTGATCGATTTGGCCATGACAATAAGCTTTTTGATCGCTCCCGTTATTGCAGTTGTGAACTTACGATTGGTGACAGGAAAGTATATTGATGAAGAACACAAACCTAAGCTGTGGTTAAAAGTTCTGAGTTGGATGGGAATTTTGTTCCTAACAGGATTCGCGCTTTACTTCGCTTGGATTGCATTTTTCTAGTTATTTAACCGATTGAATATGGTCCAACAAAGCTTGGTATTCTGCTGTCGTTAGCATAAGCGGACTGATCTTGAATTTCTTCCCATTAATTGTTAGCATGTCTCCATCAACTTTGAATTTATCCTTTTTGAAATCGAACTTCCCAACGGTAAGACCTAGCGGACTTTTTAACTCCATTGTTTTGTCATCGTATTTCACAGCTGAATTAACGATGTACAAAATAGATAAGAAAATGATAATGCTTCCAGCGATTTTAACAGCTAAAATGTCCAGAGTGAAACCGAAATAAAGCATGAGTATTGCGAACAATCCCATTCCAATTGCTACACCTTTATTGTAAGTCACTTTTTTCATAATTCAATTTTATTAGGATGAAAATAAGAGTTTTTAATAAAGTCCTCATCTTGGATGAACCAAGACGAGGACTTTATTAAAAATTGATTCTCTTAATGTTTCACAAGGTAATCAGCAACTCCATCAAATGATGCAGTCATTCCGTCGTCACCTTTTGTCCAGTTTGCAGGACAAACTTCACCGTTTTCTTCGAAGAATTGTAAAGCATCAACCATTCTCAATGCCTCATCAACATTTCTTCCAAGAGATAAATTGTTCACCAATTGGTGCATAACTGTTCCTTCTTTGTCAATCAAGAACAATCCTCTATAAGCAATCATTGGTCCTGTTGCTATTGTGTTTCCATCATCATCAAAATCGTACTCACCCGCCATAATTCCGTATGGTTCAGTGATCGTTTTTGTAGTATTAGCAACCAAAGGATATGTTACTCCTTGGATTCCACCTTGTGCTTTAGGTACTTAAAGCCATCCCCAGTGAGACTCTTCAGTATCCGTAGACGCAGCAACAACTTTTACTCCACGCGCTTCGAATTTACCCAATTTCGCTTGGAAAGCATGCAATTCAGATGGTCAAACGAATGTGAAATATTTCGGGTAAAAGAACAACAATACGTGGTTCTTACTGATATAATAATCCAATGTGAAATCTAAAACAATTTCTCCACCGTTTACTACTGCTGGCGCTGCAAATTTAAGTTGTTTCATAAACTGGAATGTTTCGGATTTTAAACGAATAGTAATTTCATTTCAATCCAAAAAAAAGCGCATCTAGATAAATCCAGATGCGCTTTTCGACTAGTTTTCTTTTTAAACCTATCTATCAATGGAACCAGTTACACGCTGCATGAATTCATTCATGGCTTCCTTCTCTGGTTTACCATCTTTTATGGCTGTGTTTACTTCCAAAGCACCATACATATTTGACAATAGCTCCCCTATGACATCTAACTCATCATCTTTTATAGCAGATGACTCGGTTAAATACTCTAAAGTTTCTATGGCCTCTAGCACATAGTCCTGGTCATTCTCTTGAATAAACGTATTCAAGTGTTTAATTACGGGTAATCTCATCTACGAATTCTTTTAAGACATCTGCTTTATTAGTTTGAATCTGCTTTACCAACTGCCCACTTTTGAACGCTGCGAAGGTGGGCAAGTTGTCCACATTGGCCATCTTTCTACTTTCAGGAAGTTTTTCTGCATCTACCATCACGAATTCAGCATTTTCATGCTCTGCAGCCATCCTTTTAAACTTAGGCTTCATAATTCTGCAATTTCCACACCAGCCTGCTGAATACTGCACAAGGACGATATCATTTGACTTTACTGTAGACTCTAAGGTGTCTTCTGTTAACTCTGTAAACATGCGTTTTAATCTATTTTAGTACTTAGAAAGATACTCTGCAGTTCCCTTTCTATCTGCAGACATAGCCGTTTTTCCTTCTTCCCAGTTAGCTGGGCATACTTCTCCATTTTTCTGAACGTGCGTAAAGGCATCGATAAGCCTTAAAAACTCATTTACATTTCTCCCAACTGGCATGTGATTTACTCCCTCATGGAATACTACACCATCTTCATCCAGTAAATAAGTAGCTCTGTAAGTAACGCTATCTCCAACTACAATTTCAGCATCTAAATCCTCATCATAAATCACATCTTGTATATCTAAAATCTCTAATATAGAAGACAGGTTTCTATTCGTGTCAGCTAAAATGGTATACGTTATACCCTCTATTCCTCCTTGGTCTTTCGGTGTGTTTAACCACGCGAAATGAACTTCTGGAGTATCACATGAAGCGCCTATTACCATAGTGTTTCTTTTTTCGAACTCACCCAAAGCCGCTTGAAAAGCATGAAGCTCAGTAGGACAAACGAACGTAAAATCCTTTGGATACCAGAAAAGCAACACTTTCTTTCTGTTATTCTTAGCTTCTTCAAAAACGTTTACTTTGATTGTATCTCCCATTTCGTTCATGGCAGATACTTCCAGGCTTGGAAATTTTCTTCCTACTAATACACTCATTCTATTTCTATTTTTGTTGTTTTTAAAATCTGCGGCAAAATTAATAAATATTGTTAGTGCTCAAGCCACGATTTGAACATCCAATTCAATTTTTCTTTTTCACCAATTAAATTACTCATCAGTGCATTTGTTCCCTCATCGTTCTTTTCATCGGACTGCGCCAAAATCTCTTTTTCCTGTTCGAGTAAGCTCAATTGAGCATCTAAAATGTACTGCACTCCAGTCGATCCATCCTTAATGATTTCATTTTCAAAGATTTTACTTGTTTTGGCATATTCTGAAAATCGGGATAAAGGCGTTTCTCCAATCGAAAGTATTCTTTCTGCGAGTTCGTCAATTATTTCAAGAGACCTCGTATACAATTCTTCGTACTTAAGATGAAGTTCAAAAAATGCTCTTCCTTTTACATTCCAGTGCAATGAGCGCAAATTTTGATAATGAATTTGATAACTCGAAAGCAATTGATTTAGGTTGCTGATATATGTTTCTGTGTTCATAATATTTTGTTTTCGTTACTACAAATTTATGCTGAATCAGCTATAGTATAAATCGATTTAAATTATATTTGTATAAATATTGTTTATATGATTTCCATTCAACAAATGCAGTACATTGTTACGGTTGCAGAAGAACGTCAGTTTCAAAGGGCCAGCGAAAGGTGTTTTGTAACCCAGCCAACGCTTTCAATGCAGATTAAAAAAGCGGAACAAACGTTAGGGAATCAAATTTTTGATCGTTCGAGATCGCCTCTTGAATTGACTGAATACGGTAAGGAGTTACTCGTTATTATTCGAGATGTTTTAACGGAATATTCACGTGTTAAACTATTGGGAGAGCGTCTTTCAGGTTCGTATCGCGAACAATTGAAAGTCGGAATTATTCCAACTATTGCAGGGTATATGTTGCCAGGAATGTTTGATGAATGGATGAAGGATTTAGAGGATGTTGAATTGATTATCGAAGAAATGAAAACCGAGGAAATCTTGGTCGCACTTGATGAAAAGACAATCGATATGGGGATTCTTGCCGGACCTGTTCACCAGCCCAAGTGGAGGACCACCGTTTTGTTTCATGAAGAAATTTACGCCTACGCTCCAATGATTAAAGCAAAGACGGTATCACCACAAAAATTGGAAGAATACCATCCGTGGCTCTTAAGTAAGGGAAATTGCCTCAGAACGCAGATGATTCATTTTTGTGAATTGGAAGAGAAAAGCAAGTTGGGATGGAATTACGAAGGTGGTAATATCGAACTTCTCGTTAAAATGGTCGATTTGCATGACGGTTACACTCTTATTCCATCTAATTATAAGAATTTATTGAATCTTAAGAAAGTAGTTCGAATTCAATCGGATGAACTTAAAGAATATCCAGCGCGTGAAATTATAGCAGTGAGCTCAAATCGAAATCCGAAATGGTCATCAATGGAGAAGTTGATTCGCTTGGTTCAGTTGAAGTATTTTAAAGCTGGGGAGGAAGGGTTGAAGTTGTTGAGTTGGAAATAGATTGGATCGGTTGTGAGCTCCCTATTAGATCGCATCGCTTTTGGATAGGTCGCAGACTCCCTTTTAGATATTAGATTGGTCCGAGTTTCAGAATATCGAAACGTCTAAATTCCAACATCCAACATCCAAAAGCGAAGCGATCTAAAAGCGAAGCGATCCAAAAATCCTATCCGAAGCCCCAATGTTCTTCTGAACGAAATCTACGGCTTTGGCATCAATTTCGTCTTTATTCAAAAGAATCGCGTCAATTCTAGCTTTCAACTCCTGACTCGTTCTTACTTCAAAACCAAATCCATTTTCAATGAAATGATTGGCTTCGGGAAAGCGACTGTGCTTAGGGCCGTAAATCACGCCCATTCCAAAAACGGCTGGCTCCAATATATTATGTAAACTTCCCGAGAACCCACCTCCGACATACGCTATCGATCCAAATGCGTAAGCACTCGATAAATGTCCAATTGTGTCCAATATCAAAACGTCTTGATTGTCAATTGAGGCCTCATCTGAATAACGTACAAAAGAACGTTCTAGTCTACTCGTAATTCCTTTTACATGGCTTTCATCAATGTTATGCGGAGCTATGATTACTTTGCACTTCAGTTGATTGATGACTGGAAGCAAAATCTCCTCGTCTTTCGGCCATGAACTTCCTATTATGAAAACGATTTCATTTCCGCAGAATTTAGAAATAGTAGCGTTCTTTTCTAAGTTGGTTTTGTTCTCAGAAACTTTATCAAACCGGCTGTCTCCACTAATTGAAGCTTGCTTTATTCCAATACTGTTCAGTAAACTAAGTGATTCTTCATTCTGAACAAAGAACCAATCAAAGAGTCGTAAAGTCTTTCTGAAAAAGCCTCCTGAAGATTTAAAAAAGCGGTGGTCTTGTCTGAAAATACCGCTCACATTGTAAATCTTCGCCCCGTTGTTTTTACAAGCCAAAATATGATTTGTCCAGAATTCATACTTGATAAAAAATGCCGATACTGGTTGTATGGCTTTGATGAATTTTTTGGCTTTTGAAGGTGTGTCCAATGGGATATAACAAACGTGATCTGCCTTGTGACTCCGCTTCTGATAATACTGCATTCCAGATGGGGAGAAGAAAGTAACAATTAGAAAAACCGAAGGATCGTTTTCCTTTATCTTATTCATTAACGGAAGTCCTTGGTCAAATTCGCCCAATGATGCACAGTGAAACCAGATCACTTTTTTGCCTTCTACGTTGGGTAATTCTTGAAACAAATGGGTTCTACCTTTCACCCAGAGTTTTGCCTTTGGATTAAATAATGAGGCAATTCGCAGTCCGAGGCCGAGAAAAAAGATGCTTATGTTATAAAGCTGAGACATCAATCGAAGTAGAAGTCTTTGGGCTTTCTCTGGTAAACAGGAACCAACCATGCCAGCTTAATTCCGTATTGGATGTCCAACATTATGTTCTGAGGAACGGGTACGTTTGGGGTGTCAAAGAAAATCTCTCTTTTGTTATACGTAAATCCTTGCTGAAAGTAAAGGCCGGCGTAGAAATTCACAAAACCTTGGTTGGCCATAAAGGCGTACCCAACAAACTCACTGATGTTTATACCTTGAGCCAGTCGGTCATAGCCTTTCTTGTAGTCCAGTTCTATTTCGGGAACTACATGTTCTTGTGTTTCTATTCTCAATTTGTGTGCTAAAAACCCAGCGCCTAAACTCACGTAAAGACCCGAATTTGGATTTGGACTTAGAACGGGTAAAATCTTCCCTACAGAACCATTGATATACATTCCTCGTGATTGCACTTGAACCGTAGCAATGTCGCCATTTTGATCCGTGATGTTACCTTTGGAATCGACCAAGGCGTCAAACAATCCCGCTGTTCTTACGTCTCCACCAAACATGTAATTCCCCTCTGCAGCATAAATCCAATTTTTTTTGGTTTTGTATCCCGCTAAAAGTCCAATATGATTGAAAAAACCATGGTTTTCTCGTAGATCACCTCCCGTGAAGTTTAAACCGTATTGAACGGAAACCCATGGCGTTCCAATTATTGAATCCGCAACTTTTCTTTGGCTCATTCCATTGAATGAAATGATCGATATAAATCCTGCTATGAGTAGAAGTCTGTACATTCTAATTGTAATATTTTACAAGTATAAGGTTTCCTGATTAACGTTCAATTGCCCTTCTTATTGAATTCTGTTAAAAAAGCACATTTCTATTTTTACTTCAATGGACGTCAAATTCACTTTGATGAATCGCCATTCAAGTGATTTTTACTTCACCAAAAACGAATTGTTTAATAATTGTTCTCGGTTGTATTTCATTTCTTCTTGCGTCTCCCAGTCGATAACTGAATATCCTGCGTGATTGCAAATTGCGTGCCCTGCTGCGGTATCCCATTCCATTGTTGGAGCAAACCGAGGGTAGCAATCGGCGGCACCTTCGGCAATCATGCACAGCTTTAGTGAACTTCCTTTTGAAATAAAATTGACTTCCCCATGCGTTTCTTCCAATGTTTTAATGTAATCTTTTGTCTCTTGGGACAAGTGAGACCGACTGGCAACAACTGTATATGGTCTTTCGGAATTAATGATGGGCAGTTTTACTGCCGCCGCGTGAATTTCCTGAAACGATTTCATTTCAATAATTCCAGCCAATTTAAATGCGCCGTCATCAATTGTTGAGTAGTATAAATCGTTCAGCGCGGGAACGTAAATCACACCCAAAATCGGTTTCTGATCTTCAATCAATGCGATGTTTACGGTGAATTCTCCGTTTTTATTAATGAATTCCTTTGTCCCATCGATTGGGTCAACAATCCAAAGTCGGTTCCAATCTTTTCGGTCTTTGTACTCGATTCCTTTTCCTTCTTCCGAAAGAACGGGAATTCCAGTCTGTATTAAATACGATTCAATGATGTTGTGCGAAGCGATATCGGCCTTTGTCAACGGTGAGTTGTCCGATTTAAAATCGACTTCAAAATCTTCGTTTTCATAAATCTCCATGATTCGTTTTCCCGCTTTCAAAGCAGCTTCAATGGTAATGGATAAGAGTTCTGTTAATGCCATAAAATCAAATTATCATTCCTGCCGCAACAGTTTCGTTTGTTGAATCATCAACTAAAATTATACTCCCTGTAATTCTATTTTCTCTATATGGATCGATCATCAAAGGCTTCATCGTTCGGATTTTTACCCGACAAATATCATTCATCCCAATTTCCTTATCTTCTTTGTCGCGCGTAATCGTATTGATATCCATCTTATAAACCACTTCTTTGATCATCGCTTTTTGATCGTTTGAAGTATGCATTATCGTGTATTTCGCTCTTGGCTTGGCCGGTTCATTGTTGAGCCAGCAGAGCATCACTTCGATATCTTGAACGCATTGAGGTCTGTTTTTCTCCTTAACGATCATGTCGCCACGACTAATGTCTATATCGTCTTCAAGCGTAATTGAAACTGACATTGGGGCAAATGCACATTCGAGTGAATCGCCGTAAAAATCAATTGACTTTATTTTAGATGTAAATCCAGAAGGAAGTATTGAAACAGCATCGCCGGGCCTGAAAATTCCACTAGAAATTCTGCCAGCATATCCTCTGTAATCTGGAAACTCACTGCTTTGAGGTCGAATAATTGTTTGAATTGGTAAACGCGCATCGACCTTATTGATATCGCTACTGATGTGCATTGTCTCTAAGGTATGTAGTAAGGATGCGCCAAGGTACCAATCCATATTCGTAGAACGATTGACAACATTGTCTCCTTTCAATGCGCTTATTGGTATGTATTGTACGTCTTTCACCAACATCTTAGATGAAATTTCTTCATAATCCGCAACAACTATGTTGTACGCTTCTTCATCCCAATCAACCAAATCCATTTTATTAACGCAAACGATGATGTGCGAAATTTGTAGGAGCGATGCAATATACGTGTGTCGCTTTGTTTGTTCTGAAACACCATTGCGGGCATCAACTAAAATAATAGCAGCATTTGCCGTCGAAGCTCCAGTGACCATGTTACTGGTATACTGAATATGCCCCGGTGTATCGGCGATGATAAATTTCCGCTTTGGAGTGGAAAAGTAGCGGTAGGCAACGTCGATGGTAATTCCTTGCTCGCGCTCGTCTCTTAATCCATCGGTAAATAAAGCCAAGTCCAGTCCGTCGTGGCCTTTTCGTTCACTCGTTTTTTTTACCGCACTAAGTTGGTCTTCAAAAATCGATTTTGAATC
>JBLHVW010000158.1:0-8585 GCA_047628775.1 Salibacteraceae bacterium
TCTGATGTTACCAAATACCTTGCAATCTTTGACGAATTTCTAATTACTACTAGAGGTAAACTCTATGCGAAATCTGGTGGTAAAAAGCGCACTTCACTCCAATCTGTAAAAGTTCTTCGGATTTGTGATCAAGTCAACAAGGAACTTACACAACGACAAAAATTCATTGTACTTGTTCGGGTTTTTGAGTTCATTAACGCTGACCATGAATTTTCGCAAACAGAATTGGATTTTGTTGAAACGGTATCTGAATCGTTCAATGTTTCGAACGAAGAGTACGATCAAGTAAAGAGATTTGTAGAGGCGGAACGAAAAGACACGCCTGATGAGAAGAACCACGTTTACTATTACGCTGGAACTCCAAAGAATTTCACAAATGCCAAGACGGCTTTCGTAGAGGGAATTGATGGGTTTATTCACGCCATTCATATTGAAAGTGTCAAAACAGTTTTCTTTCGATACTTCGGCTCACACGAGCTCTTTATCAACGGACAAATTGTTGATGCGGACAAAACACACTTGTTCAATATTGGCTCTACGGTACGTACGACTAAGAGTTCTCAGATATTTTATAGCGATCTAATCTCGAGAATCAACGAGAAAAAGAACCACCAACCCATAAGTTTTAAGGTGGATAAAATATCGCATACATTTAAAACAGGAAAAACAGCAGTTCAAGAAATTTCACTTTCTTCTAAGGAAGGACAGATGGTTGGAATTATGGGTGGATCAGGAACGGGTAAAACCACTCTGATGAACATCATGAATGGAAATGTTAAACCAACTCATGGTAAGCTCAAAGTAAACGGAATCGATCTTCATACGAACTCGAGATCTTTAGAGGGAGTCATTGGAAATGTTAGCCAAAACGATTTGTTAATTGAAGAATTGACCGTTTTCCAAAACCTTTTCTTTGGCGCTAAATTGAGTATTGGCGGGTTGACTAATTCGCAGCTTGCAAAAAGGGTTGTAGAAGTTTTAAAATCGCTTGGACTTTACGAAATCCGACGATTAAAAATTGGATCATCACTTGATAAAGTAATATCTGGAGGCCAGCGTAAACGTCTGAATATCGCCTTAGAACTAATTCGAGAGCCTTCCATTCTATTCGTTGATGAACCAACATCGGGACTTTCAAGCCGTGACTCTGAAAACATTATGGACTTGCTTAAAGAGCTTTCATTAAATGGTAAGTTGATTTTTGTGGTCATTCATCAGCCGTCTTCAAATATTTTCAAACTGTTTGATCGATTGTTAATCATGGATGTTGGAGGCTATCCAATTTATGACGGAAACCCTTTGAATGCCATTGTTCATTTTAAAACGCATTCGTACAGAGGAAATTCTCATGAAAGAGAATGCAGTCTTTGTGGAAATGTAAACCCTGAGCAGATATTCAATCTAATTGATGCCCGAATCGTTGATGAATACGGAGCTGAAACGCAAACTAGAAAGAAAGATGCCAAAGATTGGAATGAATTGTACACAATTCATAAAGTGACGAAAAAGATAGAGACAAAAGATTCCAAAATTGACTCTTCTTCGAAGCTTCCCTCTAAATTAATTCAACTTTGGACTTACTTCAAAAGAGACTTACTTAGTAAGGTTTCCAACCTGCAATATGTATTGGTAAACCTTCTTGTAGCTCCATCGCTTGCACTAATCCTTTCGTTTTTCATCAAATATTTTGATTGGCGCAATGGAATTGAAAGTTACTCGTACTTCAGCAATGAGAATATTCCACAGTACATTTTCATCTCTATAATCGTTTCAATTTTCTTAGGCCTCACTGTATCTGCAGAGGAAATTAATAAGGACAAAGAAATTTTAAGTCGAGAGAAATTCCTGAACCTTTCGAGGAACAGTTATTTACTCTCTAAAATCTCAATCTTATTCTCAATTTCAGCCATTCAATCCCTAATGTTCGTTCTGATTGGGAACTATATCCTTGAAATCGAAGGAATGTTATTTGAATACTGGTTGGTCTTGTTTTCAACTGCCTGTGTCTCAAATATCGCTGGCCTGAACATCTCAAGTGCATTTAATTCCGCAAAGGTTATTTATATAATCATTCCGTTACTGATTATTCCTCAATTATTATTTAGTGGTGTTATTGTTAAGTTTGACAAGTTGCACCCTTCCCTATCTGACGCAACGAAAGTTCCTTGGGTGGGTAATATGATGGTTTCGAGATGGGCCTATGAAGCTTTAACTGTTGAACAAGCGAGTCAGAACCAATTGTCAAAACAGACGTTTGAGCACGACTTATTATTGAGTAATGCCCAGTGGAAAAAAGACTATTGGCTTCCAGAATTACAATCCGAAAAGAGCATCATGCTCAATGCAAATGACTTTGATAATGTAGTTGTTGCAAACGCTAAGCTTACAATGACGAATGAGCTTCTAAAAGAGAATGAACTTTGGGGCAACTGGAAATGCAAAGGCTGTTTCGATGATTTAGCAACAAAGACAATGACTTCCGAGGAAGATTTTGAGAGTATTGATACTTTCCTTGATACGCTTCGTCTGCAATGGATCAACACTATGACGGTAGAGAAAAAAGCTATAGAAAAATTCATTGATATAACAGGCGCAAAAGAATATAGAAGACTTAAAGACATTTATCAAAATGAGAGTCTTGAAAACCTTGTCACGAATAAAATGGAGAAAAATAAGATTATTGTGACACCCGGTTATTTGTATCAGAATGACGATCCAATTTTCAATGATCCACAAAGGGTGAGCTTCTTTAACTCCCACTTTTTTGCACCTTACAAATACATTTTCGGTAAGAGATACAGTACATTCCAGATTAATTTGATCATTATTTGGGTGATCTCAATCTTGTCATATGTTTTACTTTACTTCGATGTTCTTCGCCGTATGCTAGTTGGAATGATGCGCTTGTCAATCAGGGTGAGACCCAATAAAAAAGCCCCTGCTGCCGATTAATCGGATAACAGGAGCTCAATATTTATATCGTTTTCTTCTTACATCAACATACCACCACAAACGTTAATTGTTTGTCCAGTAATATAACTTGACATATCTGATCCCAAGAATACTACTAAATCTGCAACATCTTTAGGCGTACCTCCTCTTTTCAAAGGAATTGACTTTCTCCATTCCGCAACAACAGCTTCGTCTAATTCTGCAGTCATTTCAGTTTCGATAAATCCAGGGGCAATAGCATTGCAACGAATACTTCTAGAGCCCAACTCCTGAGCGATAGATTTTGAGAATCCTATCAATCCAGCTTTAGAAGCCGCATAGTTTGATTGCCCAGCATTTCCGCTAACTCCAACAACTGAAGACATATTAATTATAGACCCCTTTCTAGCCTTAAGCATTGGGCGCTGAACAGCTTTGGTCAAGTTAAATGCCGATTTCAAATTCGTATTCATTACTTCGTCCCATTGTTCTTCGCTCATTCTCATTAACAAGGTGTCTCTTGTGATTCCTGCGTTGTTTATAAGAACGTCGACCGTTCCAAATGCTTCGACCACTTGATCAACTAACTTTTGCGCTTCGTCGAATTTTGATGCATCTGATTTAAATCCTTTTACTGTTCCTCCATTCGATGATAACTCTGCTTCTAAAGCTTTTGCTCTGTCAACAGAAGAAAGATATGTAAAGGCAACTTTAGCACCATGTTTAACGCATTCTTCTGCAATAGACTTACCAATTCCTCTTGAGGCACCGGTAATTAAAACAACTTTATCTTCCAATAATTTCATACTTCTAATTTTTGCAGCTAAGTTAATAAAAAGTGTACATTTTTATATTATTCATTCTTCGACTTCAATAAAGCTGAATTTAGATTAATTACAGATAATTCAACTAGAATTCCATTCTTGAAAAGATTAAAATGTTCATCGAATTTAAATTCTATTTATCTGGTCGAATACAATCGATGAAACAGTATCAATGATCAATTACCCTACCAACCAACTTTACTAAACAGATTTAATAACTAATTTAACACTAGGTTTAGTTGTAAAAAGTAGGTTAGTTACGAAAGCAGTGAAGTTTGACTTTGCTGCTTTCACCTTTTTAAAAACTAATTAAAGAAGTCCCAAGTTAATCCTACACGAAGACGGGTTGATGAAATTGGAAATCCAAACTGCTCCTCATTCCTTCTATCACTCCAAAAATATCCGATATTTTCATATCTGACATAGAACCTAAACTCTTCAATTCCAAAGCTTGCAAAAGCATGAAGGTTAAAAATCGAATTTGTTTGATTTGTGCCAGGAGTAACGAACAAATTGTAAGAATCCATCGCTGGAACATAAACGCGATTGTTAAACTGAGAGGTGTAAGAAGCGTCTACTCCAAACAATACTTCGAGTCTCTTCGCTTCAAACAATCTTCCTTTAAAGTAAATTCGTGAGTACGCTTGAAAAGAAGGCAAATACCCGTTGTTATCGAATGAATAAACCAACGTTGGTATAATATTGAAATTGCCTAGTGCCAAGTGGGCCTTCGCCTTGATAGATCCAAGTGAGAATGAATTCAACGAATCATTGCGCCATCGATCTCCGTCAAAGACATAAGCGGCTGAAAGCGAATTAAAATCTCCACTTACACTAAAATTAAAAACAGAATCTTTAACATTCCAATTCAAGCTACCTCCTACTCTCAATGCCGTTTGTTTCTCAATACTTGATAACATGTAAGAAAAATTATTTGCAAAATAAGACCGCTGAAATGGATCTGGAGCGAAGTTCATTAAAACCAACCCCGCAGTTACTTTGAGCTTTCCTTTGCTGTATTTCAATCGAGCCTCTTCACTCCATTCATTAAACCCACCAATCAAATTTAAACGGGCTTCATTCGTAAGAACAAAGTCTTTAATTCTTATTCGAGCATTTGTGGTGAAGCCAATTTCGTTCGTGTCTCTGTTTACTCCTAAATTCTGAAAGTTCCAATACGTATGTTCTATCAAGGCATCTAGATAGAATTGTGAGTTGCGGTTGGAAAAATATGCCCCACCGGCATTTCGAATTCTCGCCAAATTGAATTGATCTCTCGTTTCAGAAGAGTCAATGTAAATTGAACTATAAATTGCGGAAAGATTATCTAGTTCTAGATATTCACGGTTCGTGATCGTATAATGGTGGTGTGTGGTTAAACCAAAGTGATTGAGTGAGTCTGGGCTAAAATTGAAATAATTTTTAAGAAAAGCGGATCCCAATTTCACTGAACTGCTTGCATCCGTTTTATTTATGGCGGCAAATTCCAATCCCAAGGTGTCGATTACATCATAATTCGAAGTAGAATTTACTACTCCACCTGAATGCGCTACATCCCAAGATTGAAAACTGGCTTTTAATTGAAAACTGTATCTCTTAGCATCTCGTTGCAATTGAGCCCTAAGATTGTTCTCACTATAGCCCGAATTTTGAATGTATCCCAGTCCAGAATTCCGGTCGTATTTTAAATTAAAGAGAAAATGCTCAGAAAATGCCTGACTATAATCCAAACGAACGAATTGCGATCCTTGTCCACCGAAAGAATATGCAAAGCCCAAATGGGGAATCGCTGAAAATTTTAAAGGGTCAAATTTTGTAAATCGTTGGAACTTACGGGTGCTTATATCTTGATAAAGGCTATTGGTTGACAAACCATTTAAGCTAAGAGTTGATCTCCCGCCTTCGAAGGTTGAAGGAAGGTCCGCATTTCTGATATCGAACGTGTCAATTGCACCTCCAGTTTTCTGCTGATAGCGCACTGTATCAGGATCCAAGTCAATTTGACCGAACACCGATAACGAGCTAAGAAACATAAAAACGAAGGTTATTTTTTTCATGCGCTTTCCTTGGAACGTAAATTTATACAAAAAAAGGGGCAGCCCGACATAATCAGGAGCCCCTTGTAAGGTCTTTAAAAAGTTAGACTAAAGCTTGTTTACCTTAACTTGAAGTCCAGATTTTAAATTAGCTGCTTTGTTATCGTGAATAACATTCGTTTTAGCCAATTTGTCAATCATTGTAACAACAGACGGTAACATTGCTTCAGCTTCTTTCTTGCTAGTCAATTCTCTTAACGTACGAATTGCGTTACGTGTTGTTTTGTGTTGATACTTGTTACGAAGCCTTTTAGATTCGTTCGATCTGATTCTTTTTAGTGCTGACTTATGATTCGCCATATTTTCTCTCTTTTTTTTAAACTCTTAATAACTGTAGCCCATAGGAGAATCGAACTCCTGTTTCCAGGATGAAAACCTGGCGTCCTAACCACTAGACGAATGGGCCAAATAACTTATTTGGCAACGTTGTACTCTTTTACTCTTGTAGCCCATAGGAGAATCGAACTCCTGTTTCCAGGATGAAAACCTGGCGTCCTAACCACTAGACGAATGGGCCAAATACTATTTCAATTTCCCCGTTTTGGGAGTGCAAATATATAGTGAAATTCTTTAATGACAAACGGTTTCAATGATTTTTTCTTAAAAAATGTCACCTCCTTCTTTAGAGAACTTGAATCCTAGTCTTTTACCTGTTGCAATTTGAAGGTCTGAACTAATTTCCTGAATCTGCATAACCGTAACTTCTTGGATCAATTCATAAGGAGGAGTAATCAAGTCAAACTCAATGGCAAACTCTATTGCAGCCTGTACAATGTCACGAATCAACTTAGGAGTTAGCTTGCTGCTTTCCAAATCCTTAAATAGATCTCCGAGCCCCCCTTTCCCCTCTATCATACACTTTTCATCATGATTCATAAAAACGCGTCCAATCAAATAACCCGGATCATTAAAGCGGTTTTTCTCGTACGATTCGGCTAAAAAATTATAGATATTAATAATTCCAAAATAACCATTTGCGCCATTTCCTTTCAAATAATCTGTTTCCCATAAAGGATTGTCATCTTCAAGTCTAAAAATATTTTGGTGCAATTGAAAGACCAAAACATCACTTCCAACATAAGTAATAAACTCATGGTCCCCTTTGTCATCAAACTTTAAACGGACTCGTTCATCATTAACTTCCTTTCTATAAGCAGCAATCTCACTTTTAACAGCTTTTTTAAAAAGTTTAAGAACACTTTCAGAAAAATCGGCAACATCTTGTTTTACGGCAGCTTTGTTGATTAATAAATCAATAATTTTTGAACGAACACTTATCTCTCCCATTCTAGTATGCTTTTGCAAAGATAACACGTCCAGCGGATGGTTTTCCAGTCACCATACATTCTCCTTTCTCCTCTTCTCTATCAAAAGGAATACAGCGAATCGTTGCCTTTGTATCATCTTTAATTAGTTTTTCTGTCTCATCAGTACCATCCCAATGCGCCAAAAAGAAACCTCCTTCTGATTCAATCTTCACTTTAAACTCATCATAAGAATCGATGTTGCGAATATTGTTCTTTCTAAACTCTAAGGCTCTATTGTATAGGTTTGATTGAATGTCCTCCAATAATAATTCAATGTGAGCATCAACACCTTCAAAGGATAGAATTTCTTTTGTCTTGTTATCTCTCCGCGCAACCTCGATATTTCCATTTTCGAAATCTCTCATTCCCATTGCCAAACGAACGGGAACACCTTTGGCCTCATATTCAGCAAATTTCCAACCTGGGCGACGGTTCTCATCATCATCAAACTTGAATGAAATCCCTTTTGCTTTCAATTTCACTCCCAACTCGTTGATTCTTTCAGTAATGGCAGCCAAATCTTCCTCTGTCTTATAAATCGGAACGGCTACAACCTGAATTGGCGCCAATGCAGGAGGCAAAACCAATCCTTCATCATCTGAATGCGTCATAATCAAAGCACCCATCAATCGAGTTGAAACACCCCATGATGTTGCCCAAACATGTTCTTTATTTCCTTCTTTATCAGCAAATTTTACATCAAAAGCTTTTGCGAAATTCTGACCTAAGAAATGAGACGTTCCTGCCTGCAATGCCTTGCCGTCTTGCATCATTGCTTCGATTGTATACGTCGCGTCAGCCCCAGCAAATCGTTCACTGTCAGATTTAGCACCTTTAATTACGGGCATCGCCATTGATTGTTCAGCAAAATCGGCATATACATTATTCATCAATGCTGCCTCAGCTAAAGCTTCCGCCTTCGTTGCATGCGCCGTATGACCTTCCTGCCATAAAAACTCTGCAGTTCTAAGGAAAATACGTGTACGCATCTCCCAGCGAACAACATTTGCCCATTGATTAATTAATAGTGGTAAATCACGATAGGATTGAATCCATTTCTTGTATGTACTCCAAATAATTGCCTCACTTGTTGGGCGAACAATCAACTCTTCTGTCAATTTTGCTTCTGGATCTACAATTAACTTTCCTTTGTTGTTTGGATCATCAATAAGCCTGTGATGTGTCACTACCGCACATTCCTTGGCAAATCCTTCAGCATTTTTTTCTTCTGCTTCGAATAAACTTTTAGGAATAAAAATTGGGAAGTATGCGTTTGAGTGACCTGTTTCCTTGAATTTTGCATCCAATATATCTCTCATTTTCTCCCAGATAGCATAACCATACGGCTTAATTACCATACAACCTCTTACTTCTGAATTCTCAGCAAGATCAGCTCTTGAAACTATTTCATTGTACCATTTAGAATA
>JBLHVW010000159.1:0-8556 GCA_047628775.1 Salibacteraceae bacterium
TGCGTTCACCAATGATGATTTACCAACATTCGGCTTCCCAACAATCGCAAAACGTGGAAGGCCCTCACCTGCAAGAACAGCTTCGTCTTCCTTGTCGAATTCTTTTACGATTTCATCAAGAATTTCTCCTGTTCCACTTCCGTTTGCTGCCGAAAGGTCGAATACTTCACCAAGACCAAGCGACCAAAATTCAGACGACAATCCAACGCGGTCAATATTATCTACTTTATTGGCGCAGATAAAAACTTTTTTCTTTGATTTACGAAGAAGGCTTGCAACTGTCATATCTAGATCAACCAATCCAGTCATGACGTCCAACATAAAAATAATCACACTTGCTTCGTCGATTGCAATTTCAACTTGTTTGCGAATTTCACCTTCAAAAACATCACCCGTTCCGTTGGCATATCCCCCCGTATCAATTACAGAAAAGTCGCAGCCGTTCCATTCTCCCAGACCGTAAATACGATCTCTAGTCACACCGCTCACTTCCTTTACAATTGCGGCTTGTGATTCCGTCAATCTATTAAAAAGTGTTGATTTACCTACATTCGGTCTTCCTACTATTGCAATAATGTTACTCATGTCTTTCCTTATTCAATCGATCGAAATAGACCAATCAATTTTGTATTCTAATACCCGTATTTCTTTAATTTTTGTGAAGATCCACGCCAGTCTTTGTCAACCTTTACGAATGTTTCCAGGTATACGTGCTTATCGATAAAGTTTTGAATCTCCTTACGAGCTTCCGTTCCAATGCGTTTTAGCATATCGCCTCCTTTACCTATTAAAATTCCCTTTTGTGAATCGCGTTCAACAATTATATGGGCTCTAATTTTAGTTATTTCGTCTTCTTCAATGTATTCCTCAACCTCAACTTGACAAGAGTATGGAATTTCTTGTTGGCAGTGAATGAAAATCTTTTCACGAATAATTTCAGAAATGAAGAAACGCATTGGTCGATCCGTAATCGCATCCTTCTCAAAGTAAGGAGGGCTTTCTGGAATGTGACTTTTAATTTCAGCCCAGACGCCTTCAATTCCAAATCCATGAAGTGCAGATATTGGAAAAATTACCGCTTTAGGCAAGCGTCTTTTCCAATACGCCAATTTCCGAGCGACCATTTTCTGGTCAGACATGTCCATTTTGTTAATCAAACAAAGTACTGGAATGTCCAAATTCTGAATGCGTTCCAAAGTTTGTTTGTGGTTCATTTCCGTTTCTACGGTGTCCGTTACAAACAATAGAATGTCAGCATCTTGAATAGATGAGTTGACATATTCCATCATGTTATCGTGTAACTTGTATGCAGAATTTACCACTCCAGGCGTGTCCGAGAACACAACTTGATGGTCTTCATCGTTAACAATCCCAAGAATTCTATGTCGGGTTGTTTGTGCTTTGTCCGTAACTATCGAAAGTTTTTCACCCACGAGTTGATTCATCAGCGTTGACTTTCCAACGTTCGGACTACCTACAATACTTACAAAACCAGATTTATGTGCCATTCTCTCAATCAATTGCCCCGAAACTTTTCGGTGTGCAAAGAAACGCTTTTTTCAATTAACCAGAGCAATCTATACCTGATTAAAAGCAAAAGAGGTCATACAATAAATTTGAATGACCCCTTTTTTAAATATAGATTGGGTATTAATGTCTCTTTCCACCGCTGTTGCTTCCGCTTTTTTTACCAGAAGATTGACGATTCGGAGTGGATTTCTTCTTACCCGAAGTACCCTTCGATCTCGTTTTACCTGGTTCACTATGATCACCTGGTCTCTTGCGTTCGTTTGCTTTTTTAGGTGCTGGTGATTCTTTAGGCGAAGCAGATGATTTTGCAGGTGCTGCTTGTTTTTTTGGTGTAGCTGATTTCGCAGCTGGTGAAGCAGGAGCTATTTTCCCAGTAGATCCTTTTCCTGGTGCGGCTTTTCCTCCACTTGTAGGTGCTTTTCCTCCTGGAGTTGTTTGTCCCGCTACTTTACCATGTTTGTGGTGGTGTGAGTTGTGAAAATGTGCTGAATGCGTATGGTGGTAATGGTGGTGTGCCTTGTGAAAGTGACGCGTTGGTATTCTTCTGCAATATCCACGGCGGCGGTTTACACGACCATTGTATACGTTCCAGTGCACTCTTTTCCATGGTCGGTACCATTTCGGATGGTGTCTGTATCTCCATGGTGAGGCGTAGAATACATACCTCGGGGCAAACATAAATCGAACGGGCCTCCAAGCATGTGCATTTAACATTACGACTGAATTCGTTTTTGCTTGAGGCACGAGAATGTAATTTTCTCCATACAATTCGGCGTCGCCCACTACTTGAACGTTCACTGTTTCCTCAGTAGTTTTTTCCATTTCGATAACGGCGATATCCTGAGATTCGGACTCCGTTACTGGAACTTGCAGTGTTAAAGCATGCGACGTGCTATCTCCAGCATCAATGACACGAATGTAATCTACCTCACCATCTTCGTTGAGGTCTAAGTTATTTACGTCAGAGCCTTCTGAGTTTAATTTTTTCTCGAAATCTTCGGGAGATTCTGATTCCTTGAAAAGTTCAAGAACCGCGTTTAAATCTAAATTGTCACCTTCGAGTCCTGTGGAGTCGGCTTCGGTTGCCATAGCTGTTGAAGCAAAGAATGACATGCAAAGTAAAAGAATTGTATTTTTCATAGTTGTCAATTTTAATATCCATGCATTAGACAGTTGGGAATGGAAAAGGTTTAATTTGGGAAGTTAGAAGTTAGAAGTTTTGAATTGATTCCCATAACCCATAACCCATAACCCATAACCCATAACCCATAACCCATAACCCATAACCCATAACTCAAAACTATTCTGTAATCCCTTCCAAATCAAACAGGAATGCATATTCCATCGCGACTTCTTTATAACGTTCAAACCTTCCAGAAGCTCCGCCGTGACCAACGTCCATGTTGCAATACATCATCAATAAGTTGTCGTCCGTTTTGAGTTCTCTCAACTTGGCAATCCATTTTGCAGGTTCCCAATATTGTACTTGACTGTCCCAATAACCAGTTGTGATTAATAAGTTTGGATAATCCATCTTTTTGATGTTGTCATAAGGCGAATACGATTTGATATAATCGTAATATTCCTTGTTCTTTGGGTTTCCCCATTCGTCAAACTCTCCAGTTGTTAGAGGAATACTTTCGTCCAACATCGTGGAAACAACATCTACAAAAGGAACTCCGGCAAGAACGCCATTCCACATGTCCGGCGCCATATTAATTACAGCTCCCATGAGTAATCCACCTGCGCTGCCGCCTTGTGCATACAAATGGCTTTTTGAAGTGTATTTATTGTCCACTAAATATTGTCCACAATCGATGAAGTCGTTGAACGTGTTTTTCTTTTTAAGCAATTTTCCGTTTTCGTACCATTCGCGCCCCATTTCTTGACCGCCACGAATATGTGCGATAGCAAAGGAAAATCCACGGTCCAGTAAACTCAAACGCACAGAACTAAAATACGGGTCCATGCTTGCGCCGTACGAACCGTATCCGTAGAGTAGAAGTGGCGCTTTTCCGTTTTTCCTCATTCCTTTTTTGTAAACGATAGAAACCGGAACTTTGGCTCCATCTCTCGCTGTAACGAAGACGCGTTCAGAAGCATAATTATCAGATGAAAAATTCTCATCCATAACCTCAGCTTGTTTCAACATCTTTTGATTCTTACTGTTCATGTTGTAATCATAAACTGAACTCGGAGTTGTCAAGGAGGTATATCCATAACGAAGAATCTCGGTGTCAAACTCAGGATTCATTGAAACATACGCCGTGTAAGCGGGATCGTTGAATTTAATATAATGATCGTCGCTTCCGTCCCATTTTATTACCCTCAAATGGTTCAATCCTTCTGATCGTTCGCTCACAACCATGTGGCTCTGGAAGAACTCAACGTCTTCGATGTAAACATCTTCTCTATGCGCTAAAACTTCGTCCCAATTCGATTTCGAAGGATTCGAAACCGGTGTTTTTACCAGTTTGAAGTTCTTTGCATTTTCATTCGAGACGATGTAAAAATCATCTCCAAAGTGATCGACTGAATATTCGTGATTGGCTTCTCTCGGAAGAATAACTTTCCATTCTCCATTTGGATTGTCAGCATCTAAATAACGTGTTTCGGACGAAAGTGTTTGCCAAGAAGTCATCATCAAGTACTTTCCAGATTTCGTTTTTTGAATGCCAACTCCAAAAGTGTCGTCTTTCTCTTCGTAAACGAGTTTGTCTTTCGATTGATCTGTTCCAATAACGTGCTTGTAAACTTGGTACGATCTCAAGGTCACAGGATCTTTTTTGGAATAGAAAAGGGTTTTGTTGTCATTGGCCCAAATCGCTCCCCCTGTTGTGTTGGTAATCTTATCCGAAAGAATTTTCCCTGTCGATAAATTTTTGACGTGAATGGTATATTCTCTTCTCGAAACCAAATCAACGCTGTATGCCAATAGGTTGTTGTCTGTTGAAACGCTTTGTCCTCCAATCGCGAAGTAGGATTTCCCTTTTCCCATTTGTGGACCGTCAAGCATTACAACTTCAGACGCATTTTTAGCGACTTCTTTTCTACAATAGAATGCATAATCTTGTCCTTCTTCAAAACGCGTGTAGTACGAATATCCATTTTTTGTAAACGGAACGGATGCGTCGTCTTGCTTGATTCGGCCCTTGATTTCATTGAAAAGACGTTCCTGAAACTTCTTTGTGTGTTTCATCATCTTATTCAAATAATCGTTCTCATCATTCAGATAATCCAAAACATCTTGGGTTTGACCATCAGGTTTTTCAGCTTCTTTTTGTTCGTCACTCAGTCGCATCCAGAAATAATTGTCCACACGGGTATCGCCATGTGTTATTATCTCTTTCTTATTTTTTTTTGCTTTCGGCGGTGTAATCATGTTATCGTTGGTTGTTGAGCAGCTTGCAATTAGAACTATTGCTGTCAGAAGGGTGAATTGTATTTTCATGGCTGGTAAATGTGAATTGAAAGTTAGGTATTTTTTGGGCATTGTCATCTTTTTTCAAACCACTTATTAATCCTTATATGATTAACTATTAGGAATAGTTGAACGGATAATACTGTGCATTGTATGTACTTATGACAAAAATGAAAAAGCTGCTTGGTATATTAATTGTTTGTTCTTCGAATTTGAGTTTGGGCCAAAATCCAGTGGCCCCTCCAAAACCCCTTCCTGAGATTCGTTTAATTAAAGAAAATGAAATTGTGTCAGAAGGAGAAGCAACTAAAAATTTCACGATTGGATAAAAAGGTTGGGCTAAAGGGGAATACTATTTGGAATTCATAATATTGGGAATACCTAAGGCTCTGACCACAGGTGGATATCGTTTCCCTTAATTTTTTTTATCTCGGCGGCTATACGACCAACATATTCTTATGTTCAATTCAATGGATTATCAGCTGCATCAGCTCCCAATTCTTATCCTTTCTCAAAGAAAGAGAAGTTGAAATTTAGGTTGGTTGTGCCTTGAATGAAAACTGATCTATATGGGCGTTGAAGTAAGTTGTACGTTTTCCTCGTAGGGTTTGAATGATTTTGAATCGTAGCTGTAGAAGTACAATTTAGATTTCCCTGTTTTTGAATCCCAAAACAATGCTTCATAATACGTTTTGTCTTGTAATGGTACATGAACTGAAGTATAGTTTACCATGACTTCACCTTGCACTCCTTCTAGGGGAGTAGCGGGAAATTGAACGTTGTCTCCATACTTCTTGAATGTTTTTGAATCATAACTGTAAAAGTACAAAGCCGACTTCCCAGTTTTCGTATCCCAAAATAAAACCTCATAGTACGTTTTGTCTTTTGACGGGACATGGACAGAAGCGTAATCGGCCATTACCGTTCCTTCATAACTGATATCAATCGGTACAGCTGGTAACTGAACATTTTCTCCGTATGGCTTGAATGATTTAGAATCGTAGCTATAGAAGTACAATTTAGATTTCCCAGTTTTCGTATCCCAAAATAATGCCTCGTAATACGTTTTGTCTTGCGACGGAACATGAATGGAAGTGTAATCTACCATTACGTCTCCTTTTACCTCATCCAAGGGAGAAGCAGGGAATTGAACATTGTCTTCGTACTTCTTAAATCCTTTTGTATCGTAACTGTAAAAGTAAAATGCAGACTGCCCCGTTTTCGTATCCCAAAAAAGTGCTTCGTAATACGTTTTGTCTTGCGACGGAACATGAACCGAGGTATAGTTAACCATTACGTTCCCTTTTATTTCAAAATCTAGCGGTGTGGCAGGGAATTGAACATTTTCTCCATAGGCTTTAAAGGCTTTTGTATCATAGCTATAGAAATACAATTTCGATTTCCCCGATTTTGTATCCCAAACTAGAGCCTCATAATAGGTCTTGTCCTCAGAAGGAACATGAACTGCAGTATAGTCCATCATTACCTTTCCATTCACACTTTCTAATGGAGTTGTTGGCAGTTGGACATTGTCTTCGTAGGCTTTAAATGCTTTTGTATCGTAACTATAAAAATACAATTTTGACTGCCCCGTTTTTGAATCCCAGAAGAGGACTTCGTAGTATGTTTTGTCTTGAGAAGGAACGTGAACAGATTCATAATCAGCCATAATACAACCTTCGGTAAAAGGAAGTGAAGCCATAATTTCGGCGAGTTGAACCTTGTTTGGAAATTTGGCGTAATTGGCGCTTGAGGTAAAGCTAAATACTAATAGTAGTAGTGTGTAGATTGATTTCATGTGTCTCGCTTTTTAAAGTTAAAGTTAGTAAACTCATTTGGAAATTTCCACAGATCAAAAATAAAACCGAATTAAAAGAAAGGTAAGTTATACATTGTGAATGAATTGCCTTGAATGATAGAGTGGTTTTACTCGTACGACTCTTTTGTTTTAAAGTCTCGAAGCGCCATGTCGATCATGTTTAAAACAAACATTTTATTATTTTCATCGAGCGCTGCAATTGCCTCTAGTCGTTTTATCGAATCTGGATCGATTTGTATTTGAGTGTTTCCGATTAGGTAATCAACGGAAACGTCTAATGCTTCGGCAATTTTGATCACGACATCAATAGAAGGCTTGATATCACCTCTTTCATACCGACCAATAACATCACCTGAAGTGCCAATGGCCTTGCCAAGCGCGGCTTGAGACAGCTTTTTCTTCTTGCGAAGGAGCATTATGTTGTTTTGAAAATTCATACCGATAGGTCGTTAAAGTACTCAATTTGAGTGATTATTACAAATATAAGTGAATTATAGTTCATAAACAATGCCAAATGTTCTTACTTTATCAAGCTTTATTGTTTATATTATTATTTATAAGTCAGTAAAATTGATATAAAAAGGGATTTTTATAAATTTATCATTCTTTTATGTGACACATAGATCACTTTTTTACGTCTAAACAAAACAAACGAAATTAAAACTACATGAAAGGAAAATTGAGCAGAAGAGAAGAACAGATTTTAAAATTGCTTTTGGCAGAATACACCCAAAGTGAAATATCCAGTATTCTAGGCTTTTCCTAGTTTAGAAAGGGGGAGTGCTTCAGAAGTGCAGCTTATGTGTTTATTGCTCGATTAAATTGTAATAAATTAATTATTGGAGAAACATCTAATTATTGGATAATTGCGTCTTTACAATGTAAATTATAGCAGTACTGCTAAAGATGCGAGTATTAAGCAAGTAGAAGGATAGATTTTAAAATTGCTTTTGATAGAATTCACAGAACGAAATTTTCAGTATTCTAAGTCTTTATTTTTTTAGATTAAATGATGTAAAGTGAACTGTAAAAGAGAAGGGCATGTAATCTGTTTTTTAATTTGGTAGAACGGGCCAAAAGTGCAATCAGGAATCCTATATAAAGGATTTTTAATTAAAAATTAATATTGAATTACTACGACTTTCACCTATTATCTAGAAATAATTTAATTAGTGCCTAAATATGAAAATTGTCTCTTTTTTTCTTCTGTTATTTTTGACTTCATCTGTTTCATTCGGACAGACCATTGATCCTTTTGCCATTCGATATCAAACCAATCAAAAAGGTGGGTTAAGTATCCTTGCCAACGTTTCTGTTGGTTGCGGTACGTGTTCGGCTCATACTGAATTGCCTCCAGGAGGAATAAGCGACAATAATGGTGTAACAAGTAACTTTGTTGACATCGATAGCGATTTGAGTACATTCTCGTCGTCTTCTGATCAATTAAATTTGGCAAATTGCAGTGAAATAACGTTTGCAGGATTGTATTGGGAAGGGCATCTAGACAATCAGCCGGCTAATACTCCTGGTTGGGCAAACCGAAGTAATATAAAATTGAAGGTTGATGCTGGAGTTTATATGGATTTGATTGCTGATGAAACATTAGACAACGGTGTTGGGAAGTCTACATTTTTCTGTTTCAAAGACATTACGAGTATTGTTCAGGCAAATTCAATCACTTCCAATTATACTGTGGCAAATATTGTAACAGATGTAGGTTCAAATACTTTTGGTGGTTGGACCATTGTTATTGTTTACAACAACATCTATGAAACCATGAAAAACC
>JBLHVW010000160.1:0-8411 GCA_047628775.1 Salibacteraceae bacterium
ATCATTAAAGTAATTGGAAGGTATTTCATGAATTCACCCATTATTCCTGGCCACAAGGCAAGTGGTAAGAATGCCGCAAGTGTGGTTGCAGTTGAAGCAATAATCGGCATGGCAACTTCACCAACACCTTGAATTACGGCTTGGGTCGCTTTCTTGCCTTCAGACATGTGTCGGTAGATATTCTCGACAATTACAATTCCATTATCCACAAGCATTCCTAATGCAAGTACCATTGAGAAGAGTACCATTACATTTAACGTTACTCCCATTGCATCTAATATCGAGAATGACATGAGCATTGAAAGTGGAATAGCAATCCCAACGAACATTGCGTTTCTCAAGCCAAGGAAGAAAAGTAAAACTCCAACTACAAGAATGATTCCTAAGAAAATTGAATTAACCAATCCAGAGACCATTTCGCGGGTGTTGTTCGATTGGTCACTTGTTCTTGATACCGTTACACTTGCAGGAACAGTTCCGTCTTTTTCTGCCTCGTCTAGAATTAGTGTGATTTTATCCGATGCATCCAAAAGGTTTTGACCGCTTTGCTTTTTAACATCAAGCATTACAACTGGCGAACCGAATTCACGAGCGTAAGATGTTGTATCTCCGTTACCGAAGTAGACGTGTGCGATGTCTGCTAGCTTAACAGGCATAAAGTCGTCTCTTTTTACAATAAGCTGACCCAATTCTGATGCTGATCGAAATTCACCATCGATTTTGATTGTTTTTCGAACACCGTCCTCAAGGATTTCTCCCCCAGGAATGTTTTGATGTTCAGAATTAACCGCATTTTGAATGTCGTCCAAGCTTACATTTACCGCTTGTGCTTTTATTGGATCAACATCAATACTCATCTGTTGTTCTTGAACACCTCGAATGTCGACATCGCTTATTTCGGGTAAATCTTCAATCCTGTCTTCAAGCTCTTCCGCAATTTCCTTCAACAATGCAGGGTTTTCTCCACGCAGGTTGATGTTCATAATTGGCATCTTCGAAGGGTCCATTTCGAAAATATTAGGTTCTACCGGTAGCGCAGGGAAGCTTGTTTCGGCTCGCGCTCTATCAACAGCATCCTTTACTTTTTGTAAGGCCTCATCAACGGGCATTTTAAAATCGAATTTGACTCTAATGGTTGCGTATCCGTTAACTGCGTTTGAATTGATTTCATCAACTAACTTGATTCCACCCAATTCTTTTTCTATTGTTTTAGAAATCTTTTCCGACATATATTGCGGTGAAGATCCTGGTTTTGCAATCCCAACATAGATTTCAGGAATCTGAATCTCAGGGAAATTTTCTTTCGGCATCGAGTTAAATGAAGCATATCCTCCAATTAAAATAATGATCGCGATAAGAAATACTGTTTTTCGGTTGTTTACTGCTAGAGTGGACAAACCAAACCCTTTATTTTCTTTTGACATAATCTTAAAATTAGATCGTGATTTTATTTAAGACGAACTGCGGTTCCGTCTACAATTCCTTTGGCTCCTTTGATCACAATTTGTGCACCCTTACCAATTTCTTTTGAACCCTCGATAAGTGTTTCGCCGTTGAATTTTTCGATTACATTAATGATAACCTTCTGAGATTTGCCATCAACAATAATGTAAATAAAATCTTCACCTTCTTGATCCCTTTGAACACTAGATGATGGAATTACAACTCCCATTGGAACGGACAAGTCAGTCACTCGAATTTCAGCCAACATGTTAGGAAGGAGTACTGCGTTTTTATCAACTGCAGCCATAATTCTAAACGTTCTATTCGTAGGTTCGATGTAATTTCCAACGTTCGTAATAGTTAAGTCGATGCTTGTGTCGCTGTAGTTTGGGAATGTAACATTTATAGCTGTACCGACCTTGATCTTTAATAAGTGCTTTTCAGAAACCATTGCGGTAATGTCCACTTTACTGTTGTTTACCAAACGAACAATAGGTGAAGCGGGTCCAGCCATTTGTCCCTCTTTTGCAAACACTTGATCAATAACTCCAGAAAATGGCGCTCTAATTACGGCTTTTCCACTTTGAGTTCCAAGCGATTTTATTTTAGTTTCTAGAGTCCTTACCTGATTTCTAGCTGTTTCCAAATTCATTTCAGAACCAACACCTTTCTTGTTTAATTGTACTTGTTTGTCTAACATGTACTTGGCATATTCCAATTGCGTTTGCAATTCAACCAAGTTAGAGGCTAGAATTGATGCGTCGATAGAAGCAATCACTATTCCTTTCGAAATTCTTTGGCCAGCTTTCACATTGATTTTCATTATTAGACCGCCCATTTCAGAGTTTAAAATAATGTCTTGATCTGTTTCTACCGTTCCTTGAACACGAATTTCGTGGGTGAATGGCTTCATTTCAATTTCACTGACATGTACTAGTGGAGCTTGGTCAACTTCCTTCTCTTCTTTTACTTCCTCGCCACATGATTGTAAAACCAAAAGTGATCCTGCTAGGAATGCAAACCCGAATATTTTTGCTTTAGTCGTTTTCATAATTCTTATTTATCTAAAATATTATTGTAAATTTTGTCAAGCTCCAATTGCGCTTGAAACAGATCAATCTTAGCTGCCACATATTGGGATTGAGCAATGATTAGTTGGTTGTATTTCTGTGTTACGGCCATACTAGACCCCTCACCAATTTGATCTTTAACTACACTGTTTTCATAAATTGATTTTGCCAAATCAATATTTTCTTTTTGCAAATCCATTTTTGATTGTGCTCCCCTCAAGTTATTCCTTGCCTGCATTTCTTGCATTGCGAGAGCAGACTCCATTTGAATCAATGAATTCTCATCTTTCAACAATCGAACTTGAGCTTGCTGAACCAGTGCGTTGTTTTTGCCGCCTGCGAATACCGGAACATTCAATTGAAGTCCCCAACCGTTTTGCAAGAACCATTGCTTGTCTGAATCAAAAAAGTTAAATTCATTTCTCAAAGCCGTGTACGACTGTTGGTAGTATGCGCCCAATGTTGGGACAATAGCCATCTTATTGTTCTTAAGGTTCAATTCGGAAAGAACAATTTGCTTTTGTATCAATTCAAATGACAGGTTCGAATGAATATCACCTCCTGCCAATGAACTAATTGTTAGTAATTCATCTGGAGTTTGTGTAATTGCAATTGGGTCGTTCATCGGGTATCCCATTGAATATTTCAACAAATTAAGTGCGTTTTCGTATTGGATAGTTGACGAAAGTTGCGCTTGCTTTGCAGTCAGTAAAGAATATTTCAATTGATCCATGTCTTCTTTTAGCAACAATCCCAAGTCGAAATAAATCGCTTGCATCTCAACCATTGATTCTGCAGTGACAACCATAGAGTCAACAAATGCAATATTCTCTTTCGCAACAGAAGCAAGTTGATATGCTTGGATAACATTATAGCTAACATCTTCTTTTGTTAAGTCTGAAGCTGTTTCTTGAAACTTAGCAAAATAAGAGGCTGCCTTTAGTCCAATAAAATAAGACCCGTTGAAAATCAATTGATTTGCCGTTAATCCAGCTGAAGAACTGAAATTGGTTCCCGCTCTAAAAGAGACAAGTTCTCCTTCAGCCGCATTTGGGTTAAAGAATGATGCATCTAATACTTGTACAGGTAGGGTGATGTTTTGACCGAAGTTCCCCGTAATGCTAACCTGAGGAAGACCGACTGCTCTTACTTCGTTAGCACGCTCTTTTGCGTCAGTGATGTCGTGATCCGCATTTAATACCGAAATATTATGCTCCTGGGCATACGATTTCGCCGCTTCTAATGTGAAACTTGCGTCTTGGGCAGATGAAAATTGCGCAATCATCAGAAGCGCACCGACGATTAATTTAGATTTGTTCATTGTTCATTGTTTGTTTGAGATATTTAATTCCTGCTTCATTTGCCATGCCATTTAGATGGAGACGAATCATTTCTGAAAAAACTTCCTGAAATTTAAATTCTGGCCATGGGAAAATTTCAGAATTCATTATATTTTCTGTTGATGCCACGTACAACCGGGCTATAACACCTACGTGCAAGTCATCGCGATAAATACCCTCTTTAATACCGCGTTCAATATTCGTTTTGATCATATTTAACACGAAGTGCCATTTGTGATCTTCCAATATTTTCCAAGCGTCCTTGTAGTGTTTTTGCAAATCGTAAAAAACAGTTGGGTTTACATTTCCGACATGTTCTAGAACAAACTTGCTTACACTTATTAAGTCTTCAATTGCGTTTTCAGATTGCTGACTGCAATTAATGCATATCGCTGTATCCATTTCGACTTTCATCTCGATAATAGATTTTACCAAATCATTTTTATCTGAGAAGTATTTGTAGATGGTTTTTTTGGACACACCAAGTTCGCGAGAAAGATCGTCCATTGTGACACTCTTAATCCCGAACTTCATATAGACAGAGCTGGCACGCTCAATAATTTCTAATCTTTTTTCATCCATGGGGACAAATGTAGAATAATAATCCACTTTGGAAACTATTTACATTAAAAAAGTTTCCAAAGTATTTTGAAAATATTTTTGACAGAACGAATCCCAGTCGAATCAAGATTGCTAATTTGGCTGTTGAATGGTAAAGATTTATACAGACGGATCGGCAAAAGGGAACCCTGGAAATGGCGGGTATGGGATCGTCATGCGCTTTAAAGGGAAGGAAAAAGAAATGGCTCAAGGCTTTAGAATGACCACTAATAATCGCATGGAGCTTTTGGCTGTCATCGTTGCCTTGGAAACCTTAACTACAAATAAGTTTCCTGTGAAAATTTATTCTGACTCAAAATACGTTATTGATTCAATTATTAAAAAATGGGTTTTTGGATGGGAAAAGAGAAATTTCAAAGGAAAAAAGAATGCGGATCTTTGGAGACGCTATTTGGCCGTTCAAGGTAAATTTAATATTGAGTTTGAATGGGTAAAAGGACATGCTGGGCATCCAGAAAATGAACGCTGTGACGTTCTTGCCTTTAATGTTGCTGATGACTTCTCAAATCATCTAATAGACGAAGTGTTTGAAAAAGAGAAAGCCGAAAAATAAAGGTATTAGGCTGGTTTTTTATCTACTCTTTCTTGGGCTGAAACTTCAGCTGCTTTTATAAAAGTGTAAATCATTGGATGAGGGATTTCTCTTGTCGAACTGATTTGCGGACAGAATCCACAACCAACAAAGAAATCGTGGTTTTTCAAGCTGATTATTTCTGGATCTTCAAAATGATTGTAGGCTTCGATGTCTGCGATATCATTTTCCAAAGAGCTTATCAATTGAGGGTATAGGCTAAATCGAGAAGAAGTGAGTTCCGTATCAGAGTAATTCTCGTACAATTGAATAAAGGCTTTCGAATGAGGTAATATTTGAAGTTTTTCGAATTGTTCTCCCTCTACCAAATTGTCAGAAATTAATTTCTCATTCTTTCTGTTCAATTGATACATGTTGATGAGCACTTCTATGAAAATTTGGTACCCTTCACCTGTAATCAAAATAGGGATGTTTTTCCCTATAATTTGCTTTATTATTCCGTGAAGAAAGAAAGGGTTCTTAATTGGGCCAGGCGCGATTAAAATGGCGTCAAATTGATCAAACTGTTGAGGTCTGAATTTAACAACTTCATTTAATTTCACCCAATAATAGTTGATATCGAGGTCTAAAAACTGCGCAGAATGGTCGATAGCTAGATTTGTCGCATGATGCGAATTGTAGGTAAAATTATAATCACCTACTATTGCTATTTTTAAATTTTGACCCATTAAAGTAGCTGGAATCCCTATTTAGTTTATCTTTTGAACCAACCTTGGTAGATAGCGTTTTGAATTGATATAGAATCAACGTGAACAACTGGCACCGGAAGAACTGCTAAACTATCAGGATTTAAACTGTAAGCGTAGCAGTTAAAATTACAAGTGAACGAAGAATAATCTCCTGAATCATCCGAACTTTGAACGATATTAACAAATTCAATATCTGGGCTGTTTGGATCTACTTCATTAGATTTCCATTCGCGGCTACTGGCATCTGTATAGGTCACTTCAAATCCTGATGTTCCATTATTCGAGTAAGCAGGGTCAGCATTTGCAAGCATAAAAGCATTAAAGGCGGTGATTGAAGGATCCGGAGTAACGTTTGCATTCCAGCTTACACTTCCCAAACCAACTTTAATAGAAGTTACGATAGAAGAAGAAATCATTGCAGAATAATAAACTGCCGAAGAAAAATCCGGTGCAGCTAAAATGATTTGATCTTTCGTAGAAACATTAGTAAAACTTAATACATTCTCAGTTAATACAATTTCTGCACCGTTGATTTCACCAATAAAATTAGATGATAAATCAACCGTTGGAATTGGAGCTGGAATCACTTCATGATCAATACATGAACTGAATATTAATGCGGTTAATCCTAGTATAATAGCGCCTTTCTTCTTCATAATATAAGTAGTTAAATTGACTCGTCTTTGATGCCTGTAAATAGATAAACAATTTGAACAGACTAAATGTTACATCTAAATTACGAAAAAAATTACAAAAGGTTGCTTTAGAAGGTTGAGCAGACATACATTTATGCTCTGATTTGTCTCAAGGGTTGGTTCCCTTCAATATCAAATAGTGAAATTTGATTATTTGTTAGTTCTGAAAAGTTTGCACTGTATAAAACCTCTCCATCATACATCTTCTCTGATATTAAAAAGTCATTTATCGAAATTTCTTGATTTTGCTTTTGAAGAGAATTGAAAATAATATTTAGCTGTGAATGTGTCACAACAAGATCTGTGTCATAATTCATAACTCCTTGAGATATATTTCCTTTGATTAAAACTTCAGTATCATTTGATTCAAATAGTATAGTTGTTATTGCGATTGCTGTTTCTTGTTTTACCATCTTTCTCGATTTATGTTCGATACAAATATTACAGGTCAGAACGTAAACTATTTACGTTGTAAAAAATTGATTGTAATTATTCACTGTTTTCTTTAGAAACAGTATTTTGCCACTTCGAGAGTCATCGGACAAAATTATACAGTATGAAATACGACAGAATCAATAAAGAACTATACATCCATAATAGAAAACGCTTCGTTATGAATATGGAAGGATCGTCATTAGCGGTTTTTAATTCGAACGATACTTACCCGATTAGTGCAGACAGCTCAATGCCGTTTCAGCAGCATCGAGATATTTTGCATCTTTCAGGTGTAGACCAAGAGGAAAGTATCTTGTTGATTAGCCCGAATGCTAGCAATCCAGATTACAGAGAAATTCTTTTTTTAAAAGAAACGAACGAGCACATTGCTGTCTGGGAAGGAGCCAAATTGGATAAAAATCAAGCCTTTGAAGTTTCTGGAATCAAAACAGTTTTTTGGTTGGCGGATTTCGATAGAATCTTCAAGCAATTAATGACCGAAGTAGCATCTATTTATTTGAATACAAATGAACATTTACGTGCTGTTACGATAGTTGAAACAAGAGAAGACCGATTCATTAAGCAAGCTAAATTGGATTTTCCAGCGCATCAAGTTAGAAGAAGTGCACCGATTATGCATCAAATTCGCGCTATTAAACACGCTATCGAAGCTGATTTAATGCAACAGGCGTGTAATATAACGAAGTCTGGAATTAATAGATTACTTGGTTTTATTAAACCAGGTGTTTGGGAATATGAAATTGAAGCTGAATTGATTCACGAATTCATGAGAATGAGATCTCAAGGATTTGCTTACACTCCGATTGTCGCTTCTGGGGCTAGCGCCTGTGTATTGCATTATATTGAAAACAATAAACAATGCAATGCTGGGGATGTGATTCTTTTGGATGTTGGCGCTGAATACGCAAACTATGCTTCCGATCTTACACGTTGTATCCCAGTCAATGGAAGATTTACAGACCGCCAAAAAGCAGTTTATAATTCTGTTCTTGAGGTGAAAAATGAAGCGCAAAAACTACTTCGTCCAGGAATAACATTGGCAGATTATCACAAACAAGTTGGGTTATTGATGGAAGTAGAATTGCTTAAGTTGAAATTAATTGACGCAACAGATGTGAAAAATCAAGACCCAAATTGGCCGGCATACAAAAAGTACTTTATGCACGGAACGTCTCATTATATTGGTTTGGACACGCATGATGTGGGTCCATGGAACGAGCCAATTAAGGCAGGAATGGCATTTACATGTGAACCCGGAATTTATATTCCAGCAGAAGGATTGGGGATTCGACTTGAAGATGATTTAATCGTTCAAGAGTCTGGAGATCCATTTAATTTGATGGGTTCTATTCCAATTGAAGCAGACGAGATTGAAGACATCATGAACCGTTAGGTGGCGATTCAAAATATACATAAATTGAACTATAGGGTGTCTGGAAATGGACGCCCTGTTGTTTTTTTTCACGGTTTTTTGGAGTCAATTTCCATGTGGAACTACCTCGACG
>JBLHVW010000161.1:0-8349 GCA_047628775.1 Salibacteraceae bacterium
TCATACTAATTTCTTTTTTTTAAAATTTCCGATACATAATTCTTATGCAGCAATTATTTTAGTTCAAATTTATTATAAAGAGTGCCGCGAATATCAAGCCAAAACCTTAAAAATGGTGGAATGTAAAATTATAAACTACTGATGAGATTGGGTTTTATTTGCTATCAGCCCTGCTCTCGTTATCTAAGACGGGTGAATTTTACTTTTAGGGCGCAATTAAAAAAAAACACAGTAGAATAACAACCTGCAACTATGTCAGTTAAATAGACGTGTTCATTTCAATAGTAACTTACTTCAGATAAACCCTGAATTTGCATAAGTACGATTTGTATTCAAAGTCGGTACTGGATCCTACTCGGAAATCACCAACTTAAAAACGCCATTCTCTTCACCAATTCGAACGACGACATAATAAGCGCCATTTGCAACCGATAAATCAAAAGGAATCTCTGCCCTATTAACAAACGATTCATTCCGAACGACCTTACCTTCTTGACTATAAATCAAAACATTCACATTCGATTTTACCGCGTCAAATTGAATTGAAAACTGACCAGAAGAAGGATTCGGTGAAATTAACACTACCTCGCTACCTAATTCTCCAATACCGATTGTATTGATTGTAAAACAAGCACTTGTATCCGAACAAAAAGCCGAGTCAATGATAACTGCGTAATTTCCATTCACTGTTGGAATAAAAGACGCGTTTGTTTCACCGGCAATCGGAGCGTAATTCGCATCACAATCTAGCCATTGATACGTATTTGAAATACTTTCAGCTGTAAGAACAACGCCGTTTGCAGTCACGTTTGTGTTGATCAATTCCATCGTAAGATCTAGCATCACAAGACTATCGCATCCCGCGGCATTTGTTAAAGCAAACGATGCTGAATTGTTGCTCGAAGAATAAACGTTCCCGTCAATCCAAGTAAAAGGCTCACATTCTGTTCTCGTGTCAATACTGGAAGAATTTTCAATCGTAAGATCAACATAGGCCGTTGAATCACAACCGTATATGTTTGAAACAACGTTCGCATACGTTCCCGATGAGGTATAAACAGAACCGTTCCAAAGCAATGAATCACAGGCTGAAATTGTTGAATAGGAGTTTACAGGATTGCAAATTGGAGCCACATAAATGGAGTAGTCTTCAACCTCGCCATCAAATCCTTCTTGGCATAAAACTGGATCGGTATTGTACTTTCCGGAAACGCGCATCGTTGTTTTTCCAACCAATGCCGCTAGCGGAACTGTAATCGTAAGTGGTGATAAATCCGTTATTCCATCGGGCGTATTTTGTCCGAAACCCAAATCGTATTCTTCTCCCGCATCTTCAAAATCAGCATCGTGGTTCCAGTCGATCCAAGCTTTGGCATTTGTGATGTAATTTCCGTCCGTATCAACGTTGAGTGTCAAATCATGTGAGCTTCCTAGTTCCACAATTGTTGAATCTGTGGCTGTGTAATCTGTGTACCCTTGAAGCTTTCCAGTTGGGTTGTTTATTGTGTTGAAATTAACCAAAGTAATCCCTGTTGAGTACGACATGTTTCCAAAAGAAGAGCAATAATTAAAAGGCTTTGTTGTGTACATGAATTTATACGTTTCCGTTGTGTCTCCAGCATCACCAACAGCGAAAACTTTGAAGAACAACTTCGTTCCTGCAGGTTGATTTGGAAGGGGCGTATTGGATAACCAGTCATTTCCTCCTGTGTTTGTCATTGTAATTGCATTTCCGAAAGTTGGCGTATTCACCGACCATTCAACGTAAACACTCGAAATTGTATTGTCGTAAAGAATCGTAGAGCTCACGTATTGGTCAATTCCCAACAGCGGAGCTTGATCGGTAGGCATGTCTGTAATTGACGTGTTGGTGATAGAAGGGTAGCTCTGACGGCCGTCTAAGGTAAATTCCCAAAGACCACGGCCCCATGTTACGGCTCTAAGTGTATTTGAACCGTACATTACTTCCATTTCTAGAATAGAAGTGTTCGGCAAATCTGGATTGTAGAGTGACCAAGAGTTATCGGCCATCGCTTTTTTGTAAACGCCTATTTCCGTTCCCAAATAAATTGTTGATTGATCCGTATGGTCAATAACCACAGATCGAACCGGCATGTCGTTCAGGTTGTACGTAATGTTTTGCCAAGTAATTCCTTGATTTGTTGTGATGAACACCTTTTCACCATTCGCTTGGTACGAGGCATAAGTCACAACAATCACCCAATCGTCGTTTGGATCGAAAGCAATATCCGAAATTGAACTGTTCGGCAATGTTCCTTGGATGTCTTGAAATGTAACACCGCCATCCAATGATTTTTCAATGTCTTGTCCTTTGGCAACGATCAAGCGTTCTGAATTCGTTTCTGCAATTGTTGCGTAGCTTATTGTCCCCGAGAAACTTGGCGATCCCAATTTCGTCCAATTCGATCCGAAATCATCGCTTCGGTAAATTGAATCTCCTATGTGGTAGACTTTCATGTGGTCGTTTGGATCGTAAAATAACGGCGCGATCCAGCTTCCAGATTGATTTGGTGGCGTAACACCTTGTTGCGATTGGCCGCCATCTTTGGTTCTTCTTCTTATTCCATTTTGAACGCTTCCCATCATCCAATCGTCATTCAATGGATGAATAATCCCTTCCATTCCATCTGCGCCGTAAAATTCAATCCAAGACGTTTCTGTTTTGATACTTGTTCCGTTGTCTTGAGATCCCGTTATCGTTCGTTCGTGGTTCGATTGACTCACGCCAAGGTTGTAATATTCACGAATGGATTGTCCTTCAAAAATTTCCCAAGTGACACCGTTATCCGGACTTCGACATAAGAAACCATCTGTATTGATCCAGAAAACACCATTGACGCATGTAGCGCCTCTAATGTCCGCGTGGACATACGTTCCGGTTGTATTGTAGTTCGCATTTCCTTGACTCCAATACGTTGCTTGGTTAAACGTTTGACCTTCGTCTGTGCTCATATGCGTATCAATATCACCAAACAACATGATGTTCGTGTCCACGTCGCTCACAGCGAACGCACCATAGTTGCTGATTCCAGGCGTTGATAATTGGGTGAAATTCATTCCCTCATCGGTCGATTTCCAAATTCCGTCGCTTGTACCAATATAAACACAGTTCGGACAAGCCGCTGAAATTGAAAGCTTGATTGAAGATCCATTTCCAGGAATAGTATTCGACGTGTTAAACGTTATTCCACCATCGGTTGACACATAAATAACATTTGAGCTATTGGATGTTTGGGCATAAACAATAGTTGGATTTGTTGGATGAAACTTGATCGTTTGAAAATCCAAAGTGGCAACTGGGGTCGTCCATGTTGCTAAGTTATCCGACGATCGAAAGAGACCTTCATTCGTTCCGACAAAGATCAATTCTGGGATTGTTGGATGGTGTGCAATTTGATAAATTTGACGGTTCGTTCCCATTCCGCCCCAAAACAAGGTCGTTGGATTGAAATTTGTCTCGTTCCATGTATCACCGCTATCTGTTGAAAGGTAGATTCCGTGCGTTGTGCCGTTTCTAGAATTTCGAACGTTGATGTAAACAGAATCAGAATTGGTAGGAGAAACAGACATCGTGTTGACACCTGTGGCAAATAAAAAGTCAGTTGTGCCTTCAACCCAAGTGACTCCACCATCTGTAGTACGCCAAAAACCGCCACTTCGCGAACCAAGATAGATTTTTAATGGATCCGTTGGGTCAGAATAATAGGATTCAACTCTACCCAATCCAGCAGAGTAGTGACCTGTGACTTGTTCTATATAATGAGGGCCTAATTCTTCCCATCCATTATCGAATAACGCCATGGCGCTCGACGGTGTAAACCCTTCAGATGCTTTTTTCACAAAGTAAGGGTCTACTGAACCTCGATCTCCTGAAGGATAAAATTTAGGTTCCGTTTCGTAAAGCCATCGTTGGTATCCTTTCCATCCAGAACCTTTTTTTGTAATGTCAATGGACTCAAAATGTTTTTCGGCTTCGATAACAACATCGTAAACATTTACGCTGGGATCGTTCATCATTTCCTTCCACAATTGCGCGCTGGCAGTGCTAGAAAGGAAGAGAACGGAGAGAATTAGAAGAGTCGTTTTCATTTCCTAAAGATAGCACACTTCTTAATAGAAAGTAAATTTTCACGGATCAATTGTTACTTTTGAGTATGCTTAAATTAGTCCCATTCTTGGTATTCCTATCTTCTTTTTTCTTGTGCAGAAGATTGTTCTAAATGTGAAAATAAATGGGAGTATGTTCTTTCAAATCAACAAGCTCGTGTTCCAGAACCTAGAATAGAAGACTCTATTGCTTCTGAAGTGTTTATTACAGTGAAGGTGACAGCGGATGATAAATATACCATAGATGGTGAAGAGTATACAATCGATGAAATCACCGCGATGATTGATCAAAGGATGAATTCAGAAACAATTTCGAGTAGAAAAATAAAATTAGAAGGTCATAAAATGGCACATTAGGAGCCCTTTTTTAAATTATTAGCGGTGGTGCAAATAAATGGATTGGAACCAATTTTGGAGTATACGAAGTAGTAATTGTTTTATTGAAGACCTACAATGGCTCAATCTCATTCCTCTTTAAATACACTTCAACAATAATTCGAGATACCAATTCCATGTCCAGTTCTTCTGGTGCAAGCAACATTTGATACGCCGCTTTCCGTTGTTTCGTCTGCATCTTTTCCACAACACCCAATTCTAACAACACCTGTCGTGCGAGTAGTTTTCCGCCGTAACAATATTTAAAGGAGTTGCTGTTGATGTCGCCCTTCATGGTAGCAATCCGATGCAGCATCTTGTGCGTTTTTCGGAAGTACTTTTTGATTTGCTTCACCCGAACTTTAGAAACTTCTTCTCCGTGCAGAATTACCGCGGTGTAGTTCGCAGTTTCATTCAGTTCAGTTAAGAACTTCTTTCGTTCTTCAGGGGTTTGCTCCATGCCGCCAATTTAATGGGATTTATTCTAACTTTAAGAATGAATTCCTTTTAATAAGCTCATCTTTGTCATTTACACGTTCTAATCCATGAATGATACCCTTAAAAAAGCACTGAAAATAATTGTTCCAATCTGCATTGGGGTTTATTTAACATGGTATTTTTTAAGCGGGCTCAGCGATAAGGACATTCAGGAAACAAAGCACGCCATTGCACATGCCAACTACTTTTGGGCCTTTTTAGGTGTACTCGTTACATTCCTTAGTCATTTTAGTAGGGCATACCGATCACTTTTCTTGTTCGAGCCTCTGGGATACAAACCCAAATTGAAAAATGTATACCATGGCGTTATGGCCGGGTATGTCATTAATTATACTTTGCCTCGGTCGGGTGAATTTGCCCGTGCAAGCCTTCTCGCGAAATACGAGAAAATTCCATTCGAAAAGGGGTTTGGAACCATTGTCGTTGAGCGCGTAATTGACGCAATGGTATTCGGTTTGATCTTTCTAATTACGGGTTTGTTACGAATAAATTCGGGTGATATTGATGCGATCACAGATTCGGGTGAATCCAGTTCCGATTGGAAAATATATGCGCTCATCGCATTCCTTGTGATTGGCAGCATTGGCCTCTTTTTCTACTTCAAAAATGAAAAGTTTAGGCGCTTTGTCAAAGAAAAATTTCTCGGGTTTTACCAAGGAATAAAGTCAGTTTGGACGATGAAGAAAAAGTGGGCGTTTCTTGCACATACGTTCTTTATTTGGGGTGCATACATTGGTGCTTTGTGGCTCTTCGCACTCTCGTTTCCGCAAACTGCTGGAATTGGAATAGATACGGTCTTTGGCATTTTCCTTGTGTCAGCCGTTGCCGTTGGTCTACTGCCGGGTGGAATTGGAGCCTATCCTGTATGGGTTACAAAAGTTTTAGCAATGGATGGTGTCCATTTTGCTGCTTTGGGAATCTTCGCTTGGGGAGCACAAACTTTGGCAATTGTCGTTCTTGGGCTTCTTTCCTTGTTTTTAATTCAACGCCAGCCGAAAGAAGAATCCGAAGCCACGAATTCTTAAAAAAAGAAACGACGGTTGAAAAAGGATTACTTCTCCCTTTCTTCACCAAGCACCTTCACAGATTCATATACGAGTAAAGCATTGAATCGAATTCGCTCTATTTCTTGGTCGAAAAAGCTAGAGAGTTCGGCATTCCATTTTTTTGGATTTCTTTCTAAGAGCTTAAAACTGCTTGAAAGGGTATCGATGTATTTCTTTTTTTCATCTTCATCGCGGATAAAAATAGGAGGAAGTAAATTGAACATTAGAATCCAATTTTTAGCAATCCTCGTGGCTCTCCCATTTCCGTCGATGAAGGGATGAATCCGTATTAATTCATGGTGAAAATAAATGGCCCTGATAATTGGATTTTTTATTTGATTGATATTGTAGAACAATTCTGAAACCAAAGCAGGAACCTCTTTCGAGTCAGGACATAAATACGATCCAATCTGAACAAGATCGTCCCTAAATCGGTTGGGATGTTTTTCGTGAGATTCGGGAGAAATTAACCGAAAGAGCTGAAACAATTGCAGTTCGCTTGTGAAATCGATTTGATGCTTAATTTCATCGGTAACGAACATTAGCGTATCATTTAGAGTAGAGACATATTCTGCTGCTTCTGCTTCATTTTGAGCCTCCATTTGAGCATTCTTAATACTCAGAAGCTCTTGCAAATTTGTGGTGCTTGATAAGTACGTGTTTAAGAGGTCATCAGCCAAATGTTTCCGACTAAATGTAATTAATCTAAAGGTTGATCTCATTATTTCTTCAACCTCCTTAATCTTAGCAGGGTCAACATTTATTTCACTTATTGGCAGGATGTTCATTTCTATTTTATCTACACTGTTTTACGACTCGTGTTTTGAAGCTTAAACATTCAAAGTAAGTGAATATAAAGGAAAAGAATTTGATGCAATTAAACAAAACGAATAGGAAATCGAGCTTATTGGTGATTTGGATAATCTGTATAACCCTCAGCTCCGTCCCCATACCATTGCGAATTGTCACGATCTGCCAATGACCAATTGTTCTTGAAACGCTCAACCAAATCTGGATTGGCGATGCAGTCACGGCCAAAAGCAATTAAATCAGCCTCGTTTTTTTCAAGAACTTCTTCTGCTTTTTCTTGCGTAAAATCACCGCAGAGCATTAAATTCCCCTGATAAATCGAACGCAGAATTCTCCACAATTCAAACTTGACTTCCACAGGATCACCCATGTGGCTAAGGTGCAAATAGGCAAGGTTCAAAGGGTTGAGTATTTCGGCCAAAGAAGTGTACGTGTCATATAGTTCCTTCACTTCATCCTCAGCTTCTGCATAGCTGAAAGGTGAAATTCGAAGTCCAACTTTGTCTGATCCAACGGCTTCAATACATTCTGTCAGTACTTCGCGTAAAAAACGAAGGCGGTTTTCACGATTTCCACCGTAAAGATCCGACCGTTTGTTTTTTGACGGGACAAGAAATTGATTGGGCAAATACCCATGCGCGCCGTGAATTTCAACACCATCAAATCCAGCTTCAATTGCCATTTCGGTGCATGTTCTAAATTCTTGAATGGCCGTTTTAATATCTTCAGCAGACATTGCTTCTGGAACAGGGTAAGGCTGTCTTTCTAGATCATAAGTGCTAATGTCTCCCGCCTGTGCTATTGCCGACGGAGCCAACAATCGACCACCTTTTGGTAAATTATTCGTGTGTCCAACCCTACCGGTATGCATTATTTGCAAGAAAATTATTCCATTCTCATCATGAACAGCTTGAGTTACTTTTTTCCAACCTTCCAATTGTGCCTCATTGAACAATCCCGGAATGTTTTTATACCCAAGCCCGTTGGGAGAAGGCGATGTTCCTTCCGCTATAATAATTCCTGTTCCAGCCCGCTGACGGTAATATTCAACCATCAAGTCGTTCGGTGTGTTTTCGTTCACTGCACGACAACGCGTTAAAGGCGCCATTGCAATTCTAGAGCTCAAGTCTAAAGATCCTAGCGGATAGGGTTCAAATAATTTCATACTTAAAAATAAGAAGATACTTAAGAATGCGCCTTCAACGGTTTGCCAGTTGAGATCGCTGCACGGCAAGAGAAGGAATGTTCCAGCGCAACCCAATCCCTGTTTGGCTCATTTCAACATTTTCAAGAAATCCATTTAACTTCTGGCTTGCATGACGTTTGTGCAAGACATAGGCAGTTATGTCGAGAATAAACAGAAACCCTCCCTGCATCAGAATGCTGGTGCCAAACCCTTCAAATTGATCGCGTTTTTCCAAATTGGACTTGGCTTCGCTCCGGAGTAACAAACCACTCGTCATGTATGCAATATCGAGTCCTGTATTGAACA
>JBLHVW010000162.1:0-7948 GCA_047628775.1 Salibacteraceae bacterium
CGACTTACTCTGTATAAGTGCTTCGCAAATTTTTCAGTTGAAATGTTCTCGATTTCTGAAATTTGTTCAATTTCCCAAAGAATCATTTTAAACAATAGTTCATTGATTTGATGGTACATAATGAAAACCATCTCATCTTTCAAGGTTGTTTTTTGAGCCTGTAAGCCAAGAAGCGCCTCTACTTGAATATAATCCCAATATTTTGTTGGTTCGGCGTAAAGCAAGCCTGTTAAATGCACATCTGCATTTTGGCCCATGGCCGCGTACTTCTCATCAATCGCTTTCAATAATTCTTCTCTAGTCATGGTCTTTAGATATGCTTCAAAAGTAAGTATTTCTTATGGGCAGCATTATGACTTAGGTCATTTATAACACATTTCTATTTAAAGCGTATAAAAAAAAGTCTGTTTCCCTATGTTGAACCGAGATGAAACAGGCTTTAAATATTTAATATTCAAGGTTTACTGAGCGCAGTCCTTGTTGTATTCATCCATGATTGCATCCTTGTTAAGCATTTTGTATCCTTTTTCTTTGTTAGCAACTTTTGCCGCTAATACTTCGTTTGAAGCAATATACTCTGGCATTTTCTTAACGAAACCCAAAAGGAAGTAATCATCCGTTACTGGTCCTTCATCACCAACCTTATGACGAACGATTGTTTTAGGGTATCTTCTATTCGCAAACATTTCTGCCGTTTCCCCTTCTAGTCTTGTGTTAATGCCTGATTCATACGTGTAAAATGCATAAGTGCTAATGCATCCGTTCTCAATTAATAGGTTTCCTTTGATTGCTTTCTTCGAAAGTCCGCCTGAATAATTGATGCAACGCCATGTTTTTTCAGCTACAGAATATTCTGAAAGTGTTTCTGATTTAATCTTTAGTTTTGATTTTCTATCGTTCTTGTCAGTATAGAAAAGAACTGTGGATTGCATTGCGTATCTATTTTGCATTTGTATGAATCCTTCAGTCTTTTTGCCATCCTTATCAATCATATTACCTGGGTAAATGTCACCTTGTTTGTATACATCATTTGACCAGTCTTGTGCAGAGGCGTTCATTGCAATAAATGCAAAAAACGCAAGTAATAATCCTTTCATCTTAATTAGTGTTTGTTTAATTGAGCCTCAATTTACAATTAAAAACAGGAGTAGTTCATTGATAACGAGTGCTTAACAGTTAATTAAGATGGCAGTACCGAACAGAATGAAATCTAAAGACCTAAAATTTGCTTCAATTCACTATAGGAAGTTCGGCTAATCGGAATTACCGCTCCGTTAATTAGCGTTGCGCGATAACTGTTTTTTTCAAACGATTCGATTTTTGTGAGCTTGTTGATGTTCAAAATGTAGGACCTGTGAATTCGAACAAATGTGGATTTCAACAATGATTTTTCATAGTAATTCATCGTTTTCTTCTTCAGGTAGTACTTTTCTTTTGTATGCACTTTTACGTAATCGTCATACGCTTCAAGAAACAAGATGTCTTCCGTCGGAATTATTTGAATGTTCCCGTTTTCCTTAACCACAATGCGTCTGTTATCACTCGGTTGTTGATTGATCAATTCGCCGATTGAATCCGTATTTCCAGACGGGTTGCTTTTTTTCCATTTTGTAATTGATTTATCAAAGCGCTCTTGGGTAAATGGCTTTAAAAGGTAATCGATTGCCGAGGCCTCAAAAGCATTGATAGCATATTCATCAAAAGCGGTTGTAAAGATTACAGAAACATCTCGATCAACCAATTCGAGCATTTCAAAACCATTGATCTTTGGCATTTGGATGTCGAGAAAGAGAAGGTCGGGTTGGTGCTCTTCAATGGATTTAATTCCTTCAAACCCATTGTTGCACTCTGCGACAACTTCAATGTCCTCGTGATTGTTTAGATAGGCTTTAACAATGGACCTCGCTAAGGGCTCGTCATCAATGATTATGGCTTTTTTCATGCTTGTGGAATCTTTAGTGTTGCGCTGTACGTTTGATTGTTCTTGTTGACCATCAATAAATTCGATTGTTGGTACAAGATCATCATTTTCTTTTCTATCGATTGCAATCCATACCCGGTCCCTTTTGCTCCCGAGGAAGATGTTTCGTCAAACGGATTCGTTATTGTCACGACTAAATTGGTTTCTACGATTTCGGCGCTAACACCAATTGCTACTTCTTCTGTATGACCGTATAAGCCGTATTTAATAGAATTCTCAATCAAAGGTTGAAGAATGAGCGAAGGTAATTTTGCTTTCTGCGCTTGGTCAGAAATAGAGTAAATTACGTTTAACCGAGACCCGAAACGCACTTTTTCAATACCGGTGTATAATTTTATATGATTCAATTCATCCGTCAATTCGACCAGATCGGAATTGTTCTTGCGCATCGAGCCTCGCATAAATTCAGAGAGCAAATGAATCATTTTTCTTGCTTCCTCTGGACTACTTAAGGTCAAAGCGTTGATTGAGTTCAGGCTGTTGAATAAAAAATGAGGTTTAAATTGCTGTTGTAAACTGCTTAATTCTATTTGAAGTGATTCACGTTCTTTATCAATTGCGTTATTTTTCAATTGCAACTCTTCTATTTTTTGTTCTTCAATCCAAAAAAACATAAGTGAAAAACAATAGATAAACACGGTGATAATTGCCTTGATTGGCGTCGCGTATTGCAAGTAATCAATGTATTCTTTGTTCGAAATGAATAGGGTAGAGCAGACGACGTAATTGATCAAAAGTGTCAACGAAGCAAAGAGTAAAATCACGCTTATATTCGGGACGTTCAAGACGTTTTTAGTGTGGTAATACTTTTGAATCAGGTTGATCAAGTAGACAAAAGTCAATGCGCTAAAAAATAGGCTCGACGTTTCGTAGGAGATTATAGAGGATGAAAAGTGTAGGTTTGATAAAGCAAGTACTTGAAATGCAATTAACACCAAAATCAGGAAGATCATTTTGACCATCCTGATTGGAAGTGTAAACTGATTTTCCTTTACTGACATTCCGTTAAACGTAGCTTATAATTTCAACTCCACCAAAGGTGCAATTGCCTTTTAAGATTAAAACTTTATTTGGATCACGACTAAGATCGCTAATTGGTGCTCTTTTATCTTCAACACTGCCGAAGATTGCTGAAATTTCCGATTTAACCTGCCAGTTGGAAGGAACAATAATTTTTAATCCGCCTAATGCTGTTGTCGAATGAATAACAACCGGCTGTTGAATGTCGGCTTGTGATAGGTTGATTTCCGTACCTCCAAATTTGGTGTCGAAATTTGCACCTTTAAACGTTTTGCTAACAATTGATTTTTTAACGCCTCCAAAGAGCGTGGTAGATTTCACAAAATCTTCTGATGATTGATCGATTTCCTCATCAAAAATGTAGGTGTCTTTTTTGTTCATACCGAATAAATTAAGGGACCTACCGATTACAGAAAGTCCAATCAAAATAACTACTACGGGTAAAATGAAATTCGAATCAATGAAGTTCGGTCTGAATTCATTGATAAGAAAAACGGTTCCTACACCGACCATAATGAAGCCAGGCAGGTGTCGAAAGTTGTGCTTGTACAAGGATACAATACCAATAGCGATTAGAATTGTTTCCCAAGAAACCAGCCAATGCGGAATGTTAGCACCTGTCTTTTCTAAAAAATAGAGAATACCAAATGAGACAATTAATACACCTCCTAATATCTTTGACTTCTGTTGTCTTGCGTTGTTGTTTGTTTGAATATCCATAATCTTAAATTGTTTCTGAGACCAAATTTAAGGCACTTGTTTAGCTTTAAAAAGAGGAAATAGGTGAACTGTAGCTATTTTTCGGTAGATGGTAGGAATGAAGGTGACACTGCGATATTGCTCGATGGAATGTGGCCTTTACTAGGTGTTCACTTTTTGTAAAGCGGTAAAATGTCGTAACTTAAATACTTGATCATTAGATCTAGTGCAAGCCTACAGAAAGGAAATTGATAAAGAAATAGCAACCATCTAACATAAAAAAGCCGCTTCAAATCGATTTTGAAGCGGCTTTTAATTTATAATTCTCTAATTACACATTCATAATTATAACGTTCCTCTTTTCGCTTGTTCTCTTTCAATTGATTCAAACAATGCTTTAAAGTTACCCGCACCAAATCCACGAGCTCCCATTCTTTGGATGATCTCAAAGAATAAGGTTGGACGATCTTCAAGTGGTTTCGTGAAAATTTGCAGAAGGTATCCTTCCTCATCCGCATCAATCATAATTCCCAATGCCTTTAGTTTTTCGATATCTTCCTTTAATTCATGATTGTGATCCATTAAACGCTGTGGAACAGCATTATAATAGGCGTCTGGCGGTGTGCTTAAAAATTCAATTCCTCTACTTCTCATTTCAGTAATCGTTGCAATGATATCATTTGTTGCAACCGCGATGTGCTGAACACCAGGTCCTTCGTAGAAATCAAGATACTCTTCAATTTGAGATTTCTTTTTCCCTTTTGCAGGCTCGTTAATCGGGAATTTAATACGTCCATTTCCATTACTCATAACCTTACTCATCAGCGCCGAATAATCAGTATGGATTTCTTTGTCATCGAATGAAAGGAAGTTCTCAAACCCCATTACATCCTCGTACCATTTTACCCAAACATCCATTTCATTCCAACCCACATTACCTACCATGTGGTCGATGTATTTCAAACCAACAGGTGCTGGATTGTAATCCGATTCCCATTTTTCGAAACCAGGCAAGAAGGTTCCTTTGTAGTTTTTACGTTCAACAAACATGTGAACCGTTTCACCGTAGGTATATATTCCAGCACGTACAACTTCACCAAACTCATCTTTCTCAACCGTAGGTTCCATGTATGATTTCGCACCACGTTTCGTTGTTTCCTCATACGCACTTCGAGCATCGTTTACCCAAAGAGCAACAACCTTTACTCCGTCTCCGTGCTTCACGATATGATCGTTGATTGTTGACTTTGAATTCAATGGAGTCGTCAAAATCAACTTGATCTTATCTTGAGTAAGAACGTATGAAACGGAATCAGTAGATCCTGTTTCCAATCCACGATACGCATGCGATTGAAATCCAAATGCTGTTTTATAAAAGTGAGCTGCTTGTTTTGCGTTTCCTACGTAAAATTCAACATAATCAGTACCAAGTAAAGGCAAGAAGTCTTGTGCTCCTGCAAATATTTTTTCCAATCCGTAATCTACGTTCTCTATATCTTTTGCCATAATTGCTTGTTTATTAATGAAGCCAAGATTGATAATAATCTTCGACTTCTAATTCTAGTGCTTGTCTCGTTAATTTTAGCGGTTTAAAAGTGTCCACCATCACTGCTAACTCTTGTGTTTCCTTCTTTCCAATACTTCTTTCATAAGCTCCAGGATGAGGTCCATGAGGAATTCCACCCGGATGCAATGTAATCTGCCCTCTTTCGATGTTGTTTCGGCTCATAAAGTCACCGTCTACGTAATACAATACTTCATCAGAATCAATATTACTGTGGTTGTAAGGCGACGGGATTGAGTCCGGATGATAATCGTATAAACGCGGAACGAATGAACAAATCACGAAAGCGCTCGTTTCGAAAGTTTGATGAATTGGAGGAGGCAAATGAACTCTACCCGTGATCGGTTCAAAATCATGAATAGAAAATGCATATGGATAGTTGAATCCGTCCCAACCAACGACATCAAAAGGATGCGAAGCGTAATTGTATGAATATAAAATGCCTTCTTTTTTTGTTTTAATTAAGAAATCACCTGTTTCTCCGTGTGTTTCCAATTCGTGAGGCGGTCTAAAATCGCGTTCACAATAAGGAGAATGCTCAAGCAATTGACCAAACCAATTTCTGTATCGCTTTGGAGTGAAAACGGGATGAGCAGACTCAACAATAAATAACCTGTTGATCTCAGTATCAAAATCAACTTGGTAAATAATTCCTCTTGGAATTACAAGGTAATCACCGTACTTAAAATCAATATTTCCCAGTTGTGTTCTCAGTTTTCCCGTTCCTTCGTGGATGAAGATCACCTCGTCACAATCAGCATTTTTATAAAAGTAATCTCTCAGTGATTTTTTTGGAGCCGCTAATGAAATAGTACAATCACTATTCGTTAGCATCGGCACTCTACTTTTGATGAAATCGTCTTCAGGGGCTACTTTATATCCCATAAAGCTTCGCATTTGAAGTTGTTTTTCAATTGCGATTTCAGGATTTATATCTACTGATTCTATAAAGTTCTTGACAATTGTAGGTGGTTCTAAATGGTACAATAGGCAGGACATTCCATCAAATCCAATTGTTCCAAACAATTGCTCGTGATGAATACCTCCATCTTCTTTACGGAAAACGGTATGTCTTTTGTGAGGGAATTTACCCAGTTTATGATAAAATGGCATGTTCTTTTTTTAAATGAATCGCATTAAATAGTTCTTAACGTAGTAGATAGTGCATTATCACTCGGGATTACGCTTTTTTAAGAAATTTAGATGCAATTTTAATTCAATCCACATAAGTCTAAAGTTAGCTAATCCGACGAAATTACATCCATTGCAGGTGACAAAAAATGACAATTGTCATTAATTGAATTTAAATCCCTTTTTTTTGATTCGTATCTAGGATATATGTCAAATATTAATTCTATTTGCTCAACAATACATATTATGAGCAGTAAGATTTTAGTAATTGGAGCAGGAGGGCAAATCGGAACGGAATTGGTTTTATCTCTTCGTAAATTAAAAGGTGATCAGAATGTAATTGCATCTGATTTGAAAGATAAATGCCACGAGTCACTCAAAAACGGACCTTATGTTAAGATGGATGTTTTGGACCGAGAGATGATTCGGTCTTATATTATATCTGAAGGTATTGATGAAGTTTACCTATTGGCTGCTTTGTTAAGTGCAACCGCTGAGAAAAATCCAGATTTCGCATGGAAATTAAACATGGAAGGACTTTTCACAATTTTAGATTTAGCAAAAGAAAAGCATATAAAAAAGATTTTTTGGCCAAGCTCAATTGCTGTATTCGGACCAACGACTCCAAAAGTAAATACGCCACAAAGAACCATTATGGAGCCATCAACTGTATATGGTATTTCGAAACAGGCTGGAGAAAGATGGTGCGAGTATTACCACAATAACTTTGATGTAGACGTTAGAAGTATACGCTATCCTGGACTAATATCATATACAAGTCTTCCTGGGGGTGGAACTACTGATTACGCCGTTGATATTTTCTATCAAGCACAATTGGGAAATAGTTACTCTTGCTTTTTGAGTGAAAATACTCCCTTGCCAATGATGTATATGGAGGATGCGATTCGAGCAACGATTGAATTGATGGAGTCCGATGCGGATGAAATCAAAATCCGATCGGCGTATAATGTTGCTGGAATTAGTTTTACGCCTGCAGAGATTGCCGCAGAGATTCAAAAGTCAAAACCTGACTTTAAAATAACGTATGCACCTGATTTCAGACAGAAAATTGCAGACTCATGGCCAGGCTCAATTGATGATTCTGAAGCCAAAGCTGATTGGGGGTGGAAAGAGAAATATGATTTGCGTAAAATGGTTGATACCATGCTGCAAAACGTTGATACATCCTTACTTTCGGAAGGGTAGGCGCTGCCTTTCAGTATGTTATAATTATAAACAAATGTGATTTTTTGTCGAAGAAAAATGGCAGTTGGCCGAATAATTGGATGATTGCTTTGAAGGAGGGTACTGTATTTGTATATTCGTCAGGAACTGTTAATACTCCCATATAACTAAAAATTACTACAAGATGACTAAAAGAGCGACACTACTGTTTGTCTTTATTGGCATTTTCGCAATGCCTTTAATGGCAGGTGATGATCAAGGGGGGGATCTGAATAAAATCGGACCCGATGGAAAGAAGCAAGGTAAATGGGTTTACCTCGGGAAAGACCGACCAGAAGCGGGATATCCCGCAGAAGGAAAAATTGAAG
>JBLHVW010000163.1:0-7919 GCA_047628775.1 Salibacteraceae bacterium
AAGTATTTAAGAAACCATTTCTCGTTTTCGCCATTTTCTCAGGAATATTGGCAGCCATTTTCTTTCTCTTTCCGATAAGGATTTTCGATGGAGAGATTGCGGTTGAAAACGGGTTGCAAAGCTTCACAACCGATTTTAAATTGAGCCTTTCAAATTTTATTGGAATAGGAAATGAAAGGTTGGAAGGAAGGAGTATTGTTGATTTCTACCTGAAACCGCAAGGTTATATGATCGCAGGAATAATGATTTTTGGAATGCCCGGTTTGTTCGCTTACCGCATGTATTTGAAAGTGAGTAATAAACCAGAAGACAAATAATTCCAACCAGAAATCAACAAATGCTAGGAAGAATTTTTAAAAAAACGGATTACAAAAACCTACTCGATAACGGAGCTGTGATTGTTGATGTGAGAAGCCCTCAAGAATATGCTGGAGGGGCGGTCCCAGGTTCAGAAAACATTCCTTTAGCTAGCTTGTCGTCAAAGATTAAGGAATTAAAATTGATAGGCGTTCCTGTTATCACTGTTTGCGCATCTGGAATGAGGTCTGGAGTTGCAAAAGGTCAATTAAAAGCTGCAGGTATAGAAGCTTACAACGGTGGTGCTTGGACAAAAATGATTCCTTTCCTAGATTAACCTCTCTTTCGTAATTGATAACGGTACAAGCCGAAGATTGCCATTGCTGCCAATAACATTAGAAAAATTTGTTGAACAGAATAAGGTTCATCTTTATCCATCATTCCGTATTCCGTGATCTGTTCGTCTGTTTCCGTTGGTAATTCTTTATTGAAACTGTATTCGATCCAAGATCCCTCATAGTTTTTCACGTTCGTATAATTTAGAATTTCAGTCAATACAAAAGTGGTGTGCGCTGATCGTGCACCTGAGTGACAATAGACAATGATCTCCTCATCCTTCTTCAATCCTAGGCCCTCGAATTGTTCTTTGAGAATGTCTTTACCTTTTAAACGTTGATCTCCATTCGCTTTAATTGCATTGGTCCAAGGATAAAAAAGTGCATGTTGGATCCGTCCAGCTTTAAAAGCGCCATCTTTAATTATCGAACCTTCAAATTCTTCTATGGTTCGGACATCCAATAATTTTGCGCCTCTTTTAATCGCTTTTAGAACATATTCTAAATCTGCACACAATGTTGGATCGATGGTGCTAGGGAATGAATATTCGCTTGGTTCAATCACAGAAGGCGCACCAACTACTTTTGATAAATCCTTGTGACTGCCATTTAAGAAATGGGTGTTTTTATGGCCATAAACATTTAAAATCCACCAAAACCGTGCAGCATCGCAACCGCCTTTATGATCATATAAGAAAATTGTGTCTTCAGAAGAAATTCCACAGGAACTTAATAAAGCTGCAATCGAATCCCTTGGAGCCATTATCCCACTAAATTCAAGGGATTTATCCTCGTAATCCTTTCTCCCTATTTGCACCGCAGATCCAATATGACCTGTGACAAATTCCTCCGGTTTACAAAGAACAATTACCTTGATTTCAGTATTACTTCTAAGGTGCCTCTCGAAATCGATTGGTAAAAGATTCGTTTCCAATTGACCGAAAATAGAGGCAGATATCGAAATGAAAGCCGTCGCGACGAGAAGTTTAATTCTTGAGTTCATTCGAAGGATTTTTGTCGCTTGTATGAAACCAAGCATTCAAAGTTAAAAAATGCTTCTGAATGTGTAAGATAAAGTCTTGGTTCTTGAATTGCTAATTTCTTATTTGAGATTCCTATAATTAATAGCTTATGTAGCATAAGTCACAAACGATGCCTTCTGTTTTTGTATCTTTGAATCAAATAAAACGAACGCAATAATGGCTGCTGAATATTTAAGTATTGTAGTTGATAGTTATGAAAGTACTTGGAAGTATTTAAAGTATACTGTTTCGACGCCATTCCCGGATAAAGGAGTTAACATGTTCTATTTTTTGATTGTGGCGTCTCTTTTCGTTTGGGGGCTAGAGTATTTAATGCCTTGGCGTAAAAAACAAAACATTATCCGAAAAGATTTTTGGTTGGATGGGTTTTATATGTTTTTCAACTTTTACATTTTTAGTTTGTTGCTGGCAGTGGCACTCTCAAATGTGAGTTATGCTGTATTAGTATCCTTGTTGGAGCCTTTGGGTTACAGCAAAGGTTCGCATTTGATCGATCTTTCTTCATTGCATTGGGGTTGGCAACTGGTTCTGTTCTTCATTATTGCAGATTTTGTTCAATGGTCGATCCATAATATGCTGCACCGTATTCCTTTTCTTTGGAAGTTCCATAAAGTGCACCATTCGGTGAAAGAAATGGGGTTTGCAGCACATTTGAGGTACCATTTTTTAGAAACATTTGTATACCAGTCCATTAAATACATCAGTCTTTCCATGATTTTTGGGTTTGCTTTGGAATATGCTTTTATCGTTTACACGATTACGGTTCTAATTGGACATTTAAACCATGCCAATATCAATTGGGATTATGGACCGTTGAAGTACATTTTAAACAACCCTAAAATGCACATTTGGCACCATGCAAAAGAGTTGCCGAGTTCCCATCCAAAAGGAATGAACTTCGGAATTTCATTGAGCCTGTGGGATTACCTTTTTGGAACAAATTACATCCCTTATGACGGTAGGGATATCGAATTGGGCTTTCCAAATGACGAAAATTACCCTGAAGGATTTGTCGGGCAAGTTGTAAAACCGTTTCAAACAGAAGAATGAAAAAATATCTAAGCATAGCCGTAGTAGCGTCGTTAACTTTGGGATTGGCACCTTTTTTTCCGCATCCTCACATTTGGAAACAATTAAAAAATACCTATGGTTAGGGAATCCTATGGGAGGAATAGATTGGTTGGATCTATTAATGCACTGAGCATCCTGGATCGCGCTGATTCTGATGGGAAGGGGAAGTAGATTAGTCGAAAGCTCCTTTTAGGTCGCTTGGCTTTTAGATGGTTCATTCCTCACTTTGGGATAGTAGGCAATTAATCGTTTCATTGAAATCATTGGCATTCTAAAGGACGTTAGTGATTTTAAAAAGCAAGAAAAAGCCCAAACATCTTAAATGTTCGGGCTTTTAAATGCGTTGTTTTGTGCGTATTATTTACTCATTTGAGTGTACTCGTAGACGTGCATTTCAAGTTCTGACCATTTTATTGAGTCTTTATACTTCGTCATGAATTCTTCGCAATCACCGAAAAGTGTAGCGAATTGTTCTTTGTAATCTTTCTTTTTAAGTCTGTAAGCTGCATCATCAGTACCCTCTTTCTTTACGTAATAAGATTTGTCCAATCCACCAGCAACAGTGACACCACCAACAGCAATTCCCATTGATTCTTTTGCGAAAGGATCGTGGTACACTTTTACTTTACTAGAAAAAGAGGTGTTCATGAGTTGCATCATCAAGTTTTCTGTTTTCTTCTTAATTTGTGTGGCTGTTTTTTCGAAGAATACATAACCCTCTCCCATTAGTGACTCGTCAATGTTCGAAGGAGCATCCCATTTACTAACATTAGTAGCTTGATCAAGGGCAGCATTCATCTTTGCTAAACCACTTGGAGGAAGGTACATAAAGTTGATTTGAGCAGGATCAATTTTAATTTTTCCTCCTGCTTCACTTTTCATTTTTACAGTTTCGATTAATCCTTTTGCTCGTTTGAATCCTCCTAAAAGACCTTCCTTTACTGAACCGTCTTCCATGTGAAGGTATGATGTTTTACTTCTAGAGAATCCTTCCAAAGGAACGGAGAATGATTGTGCAGCCGCGCTTAGGCTTAGTGAAACTAATGCGGCAGCGAATAGTGTTTTTTTCATAATTAATTTTTTGTTAAGGTAAGGGTTTTGATTTAAATTGACAACAGACAGAGATTCATTAGACCGTTCGTTCCTCACTGTTAGATGTTAGACTATTATTGGTTTCATTGAAATCATCAATGATCCAAAAGCCCAAAAGGGCGATCTAATATCTAAAAGACGTTAGCCGATCTAACATCTAACATCTAAATTCTACTTCAACAAATTCGTCATCGAAACCTTACTCTCAATTATCGAAGCCAATTCATCAATTGAAACACGATCTTGTTCCATTGTGTCTCGGTCTCTAATCGTAACAGTATTGTCTTCCATTGTTTGATGATCAACCATTACACAATACGGTGTTCCAATCGCATCCTGACGTCTGTAACGCTTTCCGGGGGAATCTTTCTCATCGTATGCACAATTGTGTTCAAGCTTCAAGGCATTCATGATCTCACGCGCTTTTTCTGGATGGCCGTCTTTTTTAGTTAACGGCATAACCGCAACTTTATAAGGCGCCAATGCTGGAGGAAGTGAAAGAACAACTCTCTCTGAGTCATTTTCCAACTTTTCAGTTTTGTAAGAAGAACTCAATACCGCCAGGAACATTCTGTCCAAACCAATGGAAGTCTCCACAACATACGGAACATAGTTTTGATTCATTTCTGGGTCAAAGAATTGAAGCTTTTTACCAGAATGCTCTTCGTGTTGTTTTAAATCAAAATCTGTTCTCGAGTGCACACCTTCAAGTTCTTTGAACCCCATTGGGAAGTTGAACTCGATATCGGCCGCAGCATTTGCGTAGTGCGCTAATTTAATATGATCGTGGAAACGGTAATTTTCTTCACCCAATCCCAATTTGTTGTGCCAAGCGATACGTTGGTTTTTCCAATGCTCGTACCATTTCATCTCTTCTCCTGGACGTACAAAAAACTGCATTTCCATTTGTTCGAATTCACGCATTCTAAAGATAAATTGACGCGCAACAATCTCGTTTCTGAAGGCCTTTCCAATTTGAGCAATTCCAAACGGAATCTTCATTCTACCTGTTTTCTGAACATTCAAAAAGTTAACGAAAATACCTTGCGCCGTTTCTGGACGAAGATAAATCGTGGCCGCTTCTCCCGAAACAGAACCCAATTCTGTAGAGAACATCAAGTTGAACTGACGCACCTCTGTCCAGTTTTTTGTTCCAGAAACAGGGCATGCAATCTCCAAATCAATTATTAGGTTGTAAACGCCTTCAAGATCATCTTTTCCAAGTGTGTCTTTCATTCGTTGTTCAACATCTTCAATCTTGGCCTTGTTGCGAAGAACATTCGGGTTTGTCGCTAGGAATTGATCTTTGTCAAAATCATCTCCAAATCTTTTAATTCCTTTGTTTACATCCTTATCGATCTTTGCTCTGATCTTTTCGATGTATTCCTCAAGCAGAACGTCTGCTCTATATCTTTTCTTTGAATCTTTATTATCTATTAATGGGTCGTTGAACGCATTAACATGACCTGAAGCTTCCCACGTTTTTGGGTGCATGAAAATCGCCGAATCAAGTCCAACAATGTTTTCATTCATTTGCACCATCGATTTCCACCAATAGGATTTGATGTTGTTTTTCAATTCTACCCCCAATTGACCGTAGTCATAAGTTGCAGATAATCCATCATAAATTTCAGATGAAGGAAATACGAATCCATATTCTTTCGCATGCGAAATGATATCTTTCAGGTTGTCTTCTTTTTGCATGGCGTAAAAGTAAAAAAGCCGACCCAATAAAGAGTCGGCTTCTGGTATTTTTTGTTGTTTTATTTAAGAGTCGATGGACAAACGAATTCAGTTGTCGGAATGTTGGTTTTAGAGATCGCTCCAAACCCACCATCAATATCGATTAATTTCGAGTATCCATTTTTCATTAGCAATGAGATCGCAATAATGCTTCTGTATCCTCCAGCGCAATGAATATGGTATACCTTGTCTTTATCCAATTCAGATAAATGAGCATTCATATAGTCCAAAGGATAGTGTTTCGCATCAGCAATGTGCTCTGCATCAAATTCACCAGGTTTACGAACGTCAACGATATTTGCAGTATCCAATGATTCAGAAAGTTGGTCCGCCGAAATCGAAGTGATCGTCTCAAGTGTGTTTCCTGCATCAGTATATGTCTCAGCACCGCCGTTTAAGAAACCAACCGCACCGTCGTAACCCACACGTGATAATCTCATAATCGTTTCCTCCTCTTTTCCTTTAGGAGTAATCAAAACGATTTTTTGGTTGATATCTTCGATGATTGCGCCAACCCACATTGCGAAAGTTCCATTCAATCCAATGAATAATGAATTGGGGATGAATCCTTCAATAAATTCAGATTGCGCTCTAACATCTAAGATTAAGGCTCCATTTTCAACTTCCGAATTGAATTCATCCAAAGTTAATGAGCGATTTCCTTTTAAAAGAACAGCGTCATAAGAATCATATCCTAGTTGATTCATTAAAACATTCTTTGGGAAGTACTGTGGCGCAGGTAAAATTCCTTCTGTCAATTCCTTAACAAACTCTGCCTTTGTCATGTCTGCACGAAGGGCGTAATTCGTTTGCTTTTGCTCGCCCAACAATCCGATCGTTTCCGAGCTCATGTTTTTTCCGCAAGACGAACCTGCTCCGTGACCTGGATATACAATAACGTCATCAGGCAACGTCATGATTCTATTTCTAAGTGATTCAAATAACATTCCTGCCAAATCTTCTCGCGTCAATTCTGTTTTAACAGCCAAATCTGGGCGGCCTACATCTCCTAAGAAAAGAGTGTCTCCAGAGAAAATGGCGTTTTCTTTGCCGTTTTCATCAATCAACAAATAAGTTGAAGATTCCTGGGTATGGCCTGGCGTATGAAGAACTTTTAACGTTACATCACCAATTTTAAATTCTTGATTGTCTTCAGCTATAATTGCATCGTAACCAGGGTTCGCTTTTGGTCCATAAACAATTGAAGCGCCTGTTTTATTTGCTAGATCAACATGACCCGAAACGAAATCCGCGTGAAAGTGCGTTTCAAAAATATATTTGATTGTCGCACCATTGTTTTTAGCCATTTCAATATACGGTGCGGTTTCTCGCAACGGATCAATTATGGCAACTTCTCCATTGCTTTCAATGTAATAAGCCGCTTCTGCCAAACACGATGTATATAATTGTTCTATTTTCATATCTAAGATGTTCTATTGGTACAAATATCGTGATAAATTGATGGTTGAATTGTGAAAACTGTCACATTACCCGAAAAATTTAAGGTTTTTTGTCTTGTTTCTGATCAGCGATCTCTTCAGCGAAATTAGCGTTGATTTGCTCGATATAATTGAGGATTCTCTCCTGACCGAACTTAGAAACACTCGAAGTTGTATACACCGGAGGAAGTGCCTCCCACGATTTAAGCATCTCCTTTTTGTACTTCGCTACGTTCTTTTGAAGTGCCGAACTCGATAATTTATCAATCTTGGTGAATACCATTGAGAAAGCGATTTGCTTTTCGCCACACCAATTCATGAATTCCATATCAATTTTTTGTGGTTCAAGTCGAGAGTCAATTAGAACAAATACATTTAATAATTCTTCACGTTTCGTTAAATATTCGACAATAAATTTCTCCCATTGCGCTCTATTCATCTTTGAAGACTTGGCATAACCGTATCCTGGTAAATCGACTAAGTACCATTCATCGTTGATGATAAAGTGGTTAATCAATTGCGTTTTTCCAGGCCGTCCAGATATTTTAGCAAGCTTCTTGTTGTCAGTCAACATGTTGATTAGCGATGATTTACCCACATTAGACCTGCCGATAAAGGCGTATTCAGGCCTTCCGTCAGTTGGACATTTATCTACTTCTGTATTTGAGATAACGAAAGCTGCTGTTTTGATTTTCATCAGGAATTATTTTCTGTAAAATTACGATTAAATTTCTTTAAGATTGCTTATTCTACCTCAGCATAATTGCGAATTATTTAACATTTATTATTCTCGAAATCAACATGAAAAGGACTAGTTTTGTACTTCAAATCCAGTATTATGACAAAGAGCCTATTTGTTATCGCAATTATTTCCATGAGCCTTGTTGCTTGTAAGTCGG
>JBLHVW010000164.1:0-7778 GCA_047628775.1 Salibacteraceae bacterium
AGCTTGATTGATTTGAATTCGTCGGTTCGTCATTAGATAGCATTATTATTCCAACGAAAACAATGGACAACAAGAGTAAAATACCTACAGAAAAATAGATTAATCCCCTACCTTTAGCAGCTGCGCGCGCGTCCAACTGACCATTTAACTGGTCAAGAAACGCGGGTTTAATATCAAAAGCTCTTTCTTCGAGCTTCGACTTAAACAGTTCGTCTATTTTGTTTTTATTTTTCAAGCTTTACTAAATTTTGACTTAGTAATAATTTCAATTTCTTGCGTGCCTCTTTCACGTGCCATTTTGAAGTATCGGCTTTTATACCGAGTTTCTCCCCAATCTCTTTGTGGCTGTATCCATCAATTGCAAAAAGGTTGAATACGATTCTGGTTCCTTTCGGCAATTCATTCAACATTTCCTCCAAATATTCGGCTTCAATGTCGTAATCTATTTCAGCAGGAGTTGTCTCTTCTGGATAGTCTTCCCTTGCTGATACTATAAATTCATTTCTCTTTTTATTCTTTCGAAATTCATCTATAATTTCATTAATTATAATTCGTTTTATCCATGCTTTAAATGGAGCCTTGTCGTTGTAGGTATCCAATTTCGTCAGGATTTTTAAAAAAGCGGCATTTACAACTGCGGCGGCATCATCCTCATTGTTGTGGTACCGATACGCTGAACTCATTAAAACATTAAAACACTGGCGGTATAGTTCTATTTGGCTTTTTCTGTCGCCAGCAATTACTTTGTCGAAGAGTTCTTTACTTATGTTCATTTAGTTCTTAAACGCTAAACATGGAGGGGCAAAGCCTTCCCACTCCATGATAACTCGTCTTTTACAAAAAAAGACTTTTTATACACACTTTACTAATTTTTAATAAACCGAATTGCCTCTACATTTGAAATTGACGTGTTGATCTTAATGAAATAATACCCCTTCATCAATTCCTCTGTGTATAATTTTATTTCATTTGAACCGGCTCCAATTTGGTGTATTGAATGACCTACAACTTGTCCAGCAACATTTACAATAGAAACTTCAATTTCTGCTGTCTCTGCGCTTTCCATGTTCAAGGTTAAATTGTGATTCGTTGGATTCGGATACAATTGCACTCCAGAAGTTAATTCCAAATTTTCAACGTTCGCAGATGCTGCAGGCTCTACAACAAGAGTAAATCCGTTTTGAGTTCCCGTCACAATAATTGAATCACAATATGTACTTGTACAAGATGAATCGCCAATTGTTAAGCAAAGTATGTATGCCCCATCAGCCAGATAAGAGTGTATTGGATACTGATCAGTAGATGTGTTTCCATCTCCAAAATCCCAGAAATAACTCATCCCTGGACTAACCGTCGAAGTGTTTGTGATATACATAACCGTTCCTCCCAATGAATCTGAAAATGAAACACTTGTAAAAGATGCTTGACAAGGAGCTCCGCCACCACCAAGGCAGCTGATGTTTACCGTAGAACAAAATGTACTAACACATGAATCTGATGAAATTGTTGTCAAACAAACATTGAATGTTCCATCCATAGAGTAAGAATGAGTTGCATTTTGTGAGGTTGAAGTCGTTCCGTCTCCAAAATCCCAGTACCATTGTACAATTGGAAAGTTAGAAGTTGAAGCATCCGTGAATGCAACATTTGGACAAATAGATGAATCTTGTACGAAGTCGGCCTGGCACCCTTGGGCATTGACCTGCATCATTCCGAGAAACGGAACAACGATTAGAGTTAACAGTAATCTTTTCATAATATCGTGTTTAAATAGTTCTCAATTGTATACACGAGAAAAAGAAAGATGAGGGGGGGAAAATAATTTTTTTTGAAAAATTATTTCAATTAGGAGTTAGGAGTTATAGGTTATGAATTATAGGTTATGAATTATGTCCTTTATAGATTCAACTTCAATTCGAAACTGTAAATTAGAAACCATAAATCAATACCTACCTCACTTGTTCCAAAGCCTTTTCAACTTCCGTTACTGGTAATTGACATGCTTTGTTCTGACAAACGTAGATCGTTGTTCTGCCTTTCACCAGTTTAGATTCAAGTAATTGAAGATCACCGCCTGTTTTACCTCCCAACAAGAAAACATCTGGCAAGTAGTTTTGATCAAACTGCTTGCGGATCGACTGGTAGTCATTTCCAACAATTGCAACTTCGAAAGGTGCATGAACAAATTGTGCTTCTAAGATGGCCCAATTTGAATAATACCGAATACTTCGATGGACATTGCTCGTCACATTTGCTAACATCTGACGCGATTTTTGAACGTAATCATCCTTGGCAAAATAATGTCCAAGTGCAAATAAATTTTTGGCCATTTCTGAATTAGATGCTGGAATCACATTGTCCGAAACTTCCATTTTTCGGGCAATCAAATCGGAATGATCATCGTGAGAATAGAAGAACATTCCCGATGTAGAATCAGAAAAATGCTCCAAGGTGTATTCCGTAATATCATTCGCTTTGTTCAACCATTTCTCATCAAATGTTGCTTGGTACAAATCAGTGAAAGCCGATATTACAAATGCATAATCATCAAGGAAACCATTAATGGACGATTTTCCATCCTTGTAATTCCGATTGATGCTTCCGTCCGTTTTAATCGCGTTTTTGATTAAGAAATTAGCATTTTTCTTTGCGGCGATCAAATAGCTTTCGTCCCCAAATGCGCGATAGGCATCCACATATCCGCTAATCATTAAAGCGTTCCATGCCGTTAAAATTTTATCATCCAATCCTGGGCGGACACGAGAACTTCGCTCCTTTAACAGTATCGCTTTGGAGCTTTCAATTTTTGATTTTAAATTCTCTTGAGTTAAATTGAATTTCTTCGCGATCTTCTTGTCCGTTGTACTTCTTTTAAGAATGTTCTTTCCGTTCTCCCAATTTCCAATTGAAGTTACATCATAATACGCGCTGAAAAGAGCGGCATTTTCTCCAAGCGCTTTGTCAATTTCCTTTTTCGTCCAAACATAGAACTTTCCTTCTTCACCATCGCTATCCGCATCCAATGACGAATAAAAACCGCCTTCCGAAGATGTCATTTCACGTTCAATGTATGTCAATGTTTCCTGGACCACTTTCTTATACAGCGGATTTTTTGTCTTTTGCCAAGCGTGTGTATAAAGGCTCACCAATTGTGAATTGTCGTACAGCATTTTCTCAAAGTGAGGAACGTGCCAATCCGCATCTGTAGAATACCGAGCAAATCCACCGCCAACATGGTCGTAAATTCCACCAAAGGCCATATTATCCAAAGTCACTTCAACAGCGCGTTGTGCTTCAGCATTCTTACTGATATAGCTATAATGCAATAAATATTCCCAAGCAGACGGCATCGGAAATTTTGGAGGATCGATTCCGCCGCCTTTTGTAAAGTCAAGGGTTGGTTTTGCGAGGTTGAACGCGTCCGTCAAATCGCGCATTTTGAAATTGACCTCATTCTCGTTAAAAGGGACATTCTCACTTGATGCAATTCCTTGTGTAATTTTTTCTGCTTCCGACACCAATTTATTCGGATCGCTTTTCTGCATGTCTTTGAAATAGTTCAGAACCTGCGTCCATTGCTCTTTTTCGAAATACGTTCCCGCATAAAAGGGTCTCGCATCTGGCAGCGCAAGTACATTCAAAGGCCAACCACCACTTCCTGTTATTAATTGTGCCGCGGTCATATAAATTTGATCCACATCAGGTCGTTCTTCGCGGTCTACCTTAATGCACACAAAATTGTCATTCATGAGCTTGGCAACGATGGTATCTTCAAAGCTTTCGTGCTCCATAACGTGGCACCAATGACAAGCAGAATAACCAACGCTGATGATCAACATCTTGTTTTCGTCTTTCGCTTTCTTTAAGGCCTTATCGCCCCAAGGATACCAGTTTACGGGATTGTGGGCATGCTGCAATAAATACGGACTGCTCTCATGAATTAACTCATTCGTGTATTTATGTCTACCAATGTCCTCCCTGGATTTCTGTGCTGTTTGTGCACATGAATAACTGATAATCAACACAAAAAGAAGCGTGAAAGAGCTGGCGAATTTGAACATGTCCTGAATGTTTAAGGATTTATTTTCCGTTGCCACAAAATACGCATATTGCGCCTTGTTTTGTGTGTGAGAACTTTAAAAATTCATTGTTTGATAATCTGATTGTTAGACAATTCGATTATTGATTGCGAACCGCTCGGTATTGATTGCACAGTTTTCAGAGATTATCTAACTGAATCGTGTAATGACCGACTAAGGCGTGACGTTCAAAAGAAAGCAACCAAACATGAAGTAGATTTGGATCATTTTTGTCCAAATGCAACAAAGGGCCGTCAATACCAATTGCATGACTGTCAAGCCAATTCCCATCTTTGTTTAGCAGCAACCCAAAATAATGGTTGGTTTTACTGCTCAATTCCTCATGCGACAAGGCATCTTCGTAAAATGGATGGTTTCCAATTCCCATTGAATATTGATTTCCTGAATTCGCCTCTTCTTCTGAAAGTCTTGGAAGTGCGCTGAGATCAATTCCTGCAAACACAAATTGAGTGATTTCGCCATTCTTACGTTCGAAACACATGTTAATTTCTGCAATTACATCTCCATCACAATTTCCTTTGTTAAGCGTAACATCTGCGAGCTTGAAAAAACGTCCCAATTCAGTTGTTCGTGGTTCTTTCCGGTTATAAAACCCAGGCACAGAAAAAGTAGCGAACAAGGTAGAATCCGTATGGAAATCTGACATCTTTGTATAATTCACTGGATAAATAATTTCAATATTCTTTTTCTTACGCTCTCCTTTTAATGGATACATAACACCGTTAAGGCTCTCAAATTTAACCTCACTATTTGAAGACACAACCGTTCTAATTTTGGCAAGATTCAAGGGTTTGTTTTCAGGGTCTTTCCAATCTTCCATGTACTTCGCGTATCCTTCAAAATCCTTTCCATTTCGCTTTTTAAACAGGCTTTTGTACAAGGATGGAGGAAAATCAAACCATCCATGGTAGAACACTTTATTTTCTCCCTCCACATCGGCATAAAAGAACAACTCCCACAGGTAAGAATTCAAGCAGTTTCTTGCCAAATCAATTCGGGTAATTTTTTCACCATTGACGGTAGATACATTCGGCATAACGGTTGAAAGTACGTCTCCATCCCATTTCACTTGATTTCTATTCCACTCTTGATTTACAATTGAAATCAGTGACATGTATTCATCATCTTTAGCGCAATGTGGAATTGTAGGCATAAACTCCATCATTGCAATTCCATTCATTCGAACGGTGTCATCTCTATCATTTGTTGGATAAATCAAAAGATCAAATTTATCACCATTCTCGACAAACTCAATAGACTCCATTACAGAAGAAACGTATTTGTCGTGACGCACCATTACGTCTGGATTATCCGGATATTCTGCATCCGAAAGTTCATTAAGAACAGCTGTTTCAGAAACAATGTCCGCTACTTCAGGTTTCACTTGGTCAGGGGTAGTTTCACTTGAACAACTCATTATCAACCCTAAAAATACTAGTACGTATGCTATTTTCATAGATCAAAAGTAGTCATTCGATGACGGACAGTAAGGTTTTTTGATGTGCAGTAAGAATATGTGTGATATAATTCTGTTGTAATGTTAACTCAACAACAATAATTGTACTTTGGTACTCCGAAAAATGCATTTAGACGATCAATCATTTCTTGAATTGAATAAAAGGAATAAGGATAAAGCCTTCAGCTATTTGGTTGATGCTTATTCCTCCAAAGTCTTCAATACGTGCATTAATTTAATCCGCAGCAGAGAAGATGCTGAAGACGTTACGCAAGAAGTATTTACAGCGGTTTATCTTTCGTTGGATACGTTTGGTGGAGATTCAAAATTATCTACCTGGATCTATTCAATTGCGTTGAACAAATCGAAAGAATTTTTGAGAAAGAAGACGCGAAAGAAGCGTTCAGGAATGATGACAACCATCGAAAAGGATGATTCACACACCGTTCCGACTGCAACAATCGAATTCAACCATCCGGGTGTATTGTTAGAGAATAAAGAACGAACTCAGGTTTTGTTCCATGCAATCGATCAATTGGTTGAAAATCAAAAAATTTCGTATACGCTGCATAAGATTGAGGGAATGAGTTACTCTGAAATAGCTGAATTGACGGAACTTTCAGTATCGTCTGTAGAATCTTTGATGTTTAGAGCGAAAAAGAAATTACATCAGCTTCTTGAAGATTATTATAAAGAAAATGAACAGTGAACGCAAGTTTGCGCACGAATTAACGACTAATAGAATATGAACGAAAAAAGAAATAGAGCGGAAGACACGATGAACATGGGAAACCATGTACAGCGCGTTACTCCTTCTAGTGACCTTATGAATCGTCTCAAAGCAATCCCGAGTCAAGTGACGCAGGGATTTGATGCAATTCCCAAAAAGATGGTTTGGATGTCCGCAGCGAGCATTGTTTTGCTCATCGGTCTCAATTTTGTGTCTCTAATTGATTACAAGGAGTCTCAAACAGACTCACCATCGACTGAAACTGTCGATGATTCTTATTTCTCTTATATGAAAAACGTATAACGATGAAAGGAACTAGATTTTACAAACTAATAATTGTCGCACTTGTCTTACTGAACATAGGCACATTGGCTTATTTTCAATTGACAAAACCGCCGCACCCGCCCAAACCAGGTAAAGGTGAACTTGCTATACAATTAGAATTGAAAGGCGATTCTAAAACTAAAGTGGCTACTTTGGAAAAACAACACCACAAGGATAAAAGGGAATTGTTACAAAGAGACCATGCGCTTCATAAGAAATTATTCAATTGCATTGGAACTGATAAACCAACAAATCAACTGTTGGATCAAATCAATAAAAACAAAGAAGAAATTGAGTCAATGACTTTTATTTTCTTCGATGAAGTTGCTGAACATTGCAACGCGAAACAAAAGAAAAAACTCATCAAATTTGTTCAACAACGACTGAACAGAATCCGACCGGGACCACCAAGAAGGTAATATGAAGTTTGTCCTTATTCTCATATTACTTGGCGCAACAAATACAATAGCGCAAAAAGATGTTTCAATTTCCTTTGACCTAAATCCGACCGATTCCTTAGCCGAAGAATTAGAAATTGACGTTTTCAAGTTTTACATTTCATCCGTTTCTTTGCAATTCGAAGACGGCAGTTCGTATCAAGAATCAAACAGTTATCACCTCATCAATAAAGCCGATTCAAACTCCCAATTGATACTGCTCAACAGCGTTCCAAACAAGCCTATTGCGCAAATTTCATTTACACTTGGAACGGATAGCTTAGCAAATGTTTCAGGAGCGATAGGTGGTGATTTAGATCCAATATTAGGAATGTATTGGGCTTGGAACTCTGGATACATTAACTTTAAATTGGAAGGAAAAAAGGGAGCGCAAACTTTCGAATTTCACATCGGAGGCTACAATGGAGTTGAAGCTACTGCCAAAACCTTTTCGTATTCAACTGATGCTGATCAAGAGATCAAAATCAATATTGATCCACTGGCGTTTTTAAATCAAATAGACCTTACAACGACGCATTCATTAATGATTCCAGGAGCCGAAGCTGTCTTACTGACTGATAACTATCAAAATATGATCAGCATTGAGTAAATACATTCTCATAGCATTTGCCATTATTTCGGTCTCGATGTATTCCATTAAAAATGTGAAAGTCCAACGAACAGTTTCGATTCAAACACCAAAAGGCTGGCCAGAACCACATTACAATCCA
>JBLHVW010000165.1:0-7569 GCA_047628775.1 Salibacteraceae bacterium
TTAGCAATTTCCTCGTAATCTTTGGGGTCTATTTCAAATTTCATAAGTTACAACACCATTTCAGGAACATAATCAGGAACAATTAAATCACCGTTTGTTGCCGCAATAATTTCTTCAACGGTAACACCAGGAGCTCTTTCAACGAGGTGAAACGCGTTATCTTTTATTTCCATAACAGCTAAGTTGGTGATCACTTTTTTAACACAGCCAACACCCGTTAATGGAAGCGAACATTCCTTCAAAAGCTTAGAAACGCCAGCTTTGTTTGCATGCATCATAGCTACAATAATGTTCTCAGCAGATGCTACTAAATCCATTGCACCACCCATTCCTTTTACCATTTTTCCTGGAATTTTCCAATTGGCAATATCTCCATTTTGAGAAACTTCCATTGCCCCAAGAACAGTCAACTGAACGTGTTGTCCACGGATCATTGCAAATGACATCGCTGAATCGAAATACGACGCTCCATTCATTGCGGTAATCGTCTGTTTCCCCGCATTGATTAAATCAGCATCTTCTTCACCATCAATTGGAAACGGTCCCATTCCCAGAATTCCATTTTCAGATTGAAACTCTACTTCTATTCCTTCAGGGATATAGTTTGCTACGAGAGTTGGAATACCGATTCCTAAATTCACGTACCATCCATCTCTTAACTCTTGCGCTATTCGTTGCGCTATACCGTTTTTATCTAGACCCATAGTTAATTATTTAATGAAGCAATGTGTTCATGTACCAATTGTGGCATGCCGATCATTTCTTGCTACTACTTAATATTTTGTAAATGATTAAGCCTATTTCGTTTATCTGTATTTCAAGTTCCTCTTTAAAAGGGTATGATTTTGACATTTTACACAATGTCAACCAATATTTTGTTTCTTCAACTTCTTTGGCTGCAATTTTAACTTTATGAATGAAGTCAGCCTTACTTTCGGCGTTTTGAGCTTCATGTATATTAGCTCCAACAGAAGTAGCCGATCTCATCAATTGCTTTCCAATAACATACTTTCTTTCTTTTTCTAAAACCTCAGTGAATTCGATTATATCTAAAGAGAATTGTATTGTCTTCGTTAAAATGATGTTTTCTCGAGCCATGTCAAAATTGATACATTTTTAAATTAATCAATTTTGACATTAAAGTTGTCTAACTGTTCTTTGTTCAATTCTCTTCTCAAAAGTCTCCCCTTGGAAAATTCGTTGAACAAAAATACCCGGAGTGTGAATTTCATTAGGATCAAGAGATCCAGCAGGCAATAATTCTTCTACCTCTGCAACCGTAATTTTTCCAGCCATCGCCATTAATGGATTGAAGTTTCGAGCAGTTGCTTTATAAATTAAATTCCCTTCGGTATCACCTTTCCAAGCTTTTACAATGGCGAAATCTGCTGTTAATGCCGTTTCTAAAATGTGTGGTTTTCCGCTGAATTCACGCACCTCTTTCCCTTCTGCAACTTCAGTTCCATATCCAGCAGGAGTGTAAAATGCAGGAATTCCAGCACCACCGGCTCTGCATCTTTCTGCCAATGAGCCTTGAGGAATTAAATCCACTTCCAACTCACCAGAAAGCATTTGGCGTTCAAACTCTTCGTTTTCACCAACATAAGACGAAATCATTTTCTTGATTTGTTTCCCTTGAAGGAGCAAGCCCAATCCGAAATCATCGACACCTGCATTGTTTGATATACATGTCAATCCAGTGACACCCATTTTAACCATTTCGGCAATTGAATTTTCTGGAATTCCACACAGACCAAATCCACCTAGCATTAGGGTCATATCATCTTGCAATCCTTCTAGAGCCTCAACAGGGTTCTTTACAATTTTATTCATAATCTTTTTTATTATCGTCCAAGGCCGAAATCGAATGGAGCACCTCCATTGTTTTCGCCTTCGCAGCTAAATTCTAGCGGGTCATACCCAATGGGTTCTTCAAAATCTTCTCTTGATATTTTTAAGTCAGTATCCTTGTAGGCCTTTTGCATGTAGTATCCAAATATGGGAAGTGCCATTCGTGCACCTTGTCCCCAAGTCATACTTTTGAATCGAACAGCTCTGTCGTTTGCTCCAACCCAAACTCCTGTTACTAAATCCTGTGTTAATCCCATGTACCAGCCATCAGCATTACTTTGAGTAGTTCCCGTTTTACCCGCCATTGGATAGTTTAAACCGCCCCAAGGATGGTATGTTCCCCTTAACGATGTACCTGTTCCATATTGAACCACTCCTTTCATCATTAGTAAAACTCTGTGTGCAAGATTTGCATTTAGAACTTCTTTTGAATAAGGCTCTGCGCTGTAAATAACATTTCCGCGTCTGTCTTCAATTCTTAAAACTGTTGTTGGTCTGTTGTAAATTCCATGATTCACAAACATTGCTTGGGCAGCTACCATCTGAAAAACGGATAAATCCATTATGCCCAAACACATAGATGGAACTTCATCTTCAGGGCGCAAATCGATCTCTAAATCTTTCAATAGCTTGGAAATATTTTTAGGACCTGCATATCCACCCATCTTTTTCATAACCTGAACAGTCCCGGGGTTGTTTGATGTTGCCAAGCAATATTCTACCGATCTGTCTTTGTCTAATTCACCAGCAGGGCACCATCTGGACTCTATATTTCCCATGGATCCGGGGACATCCACACAAGTATTGATTCCTCCTTTTAGCATCGTACACGGCTGAGCCACGCCCATTGCCAAAGCTGTAGAATAAACAAAGGGTTTAATTGTAGACCCCACTTGTCTAGTTCCTTGTTTTACGTGGTCGTAGGCAAAATGATGGAAATCAACTCCACCTACCCAAGCCTTAACAAATCCAGTTGATGGCTCAAGAGACATCATTCCAGATTGTAGAATTCCCTTGTAATACCGAATCGAATCATTCGGTGTAAGAATTGTATCAATATCGTCGCCCCAAGAAAAAATACGCATTTGAGTTGGCAGTTCAAATGATTTTTCGATTTCAGTTGTAGATATACCAGCAGCTTTCATCGCTCTAAAACGTTCCGATTGCTTTCGACCTGAATTCATTAAAGATTCAGCAACTTCCTCATTAATTCTGTTGGTAAATGGCGGTCGTTTTAGGTTTCGATTGTTTTTATCAAATTCCGGTTGCAAAGTTTCCGACAAATGTCTTTTCATTGCGCCTTCAGCATAGGTCTGTAACGAAACGTTGATCGTCGTATACACTTTTAATCCGTCTCTATAAACATTGTAAGCGCTGCCATCTTTTTTAGCGTAAACAAGTTTTCCATCTGGACTGCGTTTTTTGAACAAATCCGTTAATTGGCTTCTAAGTGATTCTCTGAAATAAGGTGCAATTCCTTGTTTGTGATCGACAATCTGATAATTCGTCGCTTGATGTTGTTTGGTCAGTGTGTCATACTCTCCTTGAGTGACGAAGTTTTTAAGCGCCTGGTTTTCGGCAATTGTACTTCTCTTCCATTGGAAAAGAACTTGATTTCTACGCTCATGCGCTCTCACACTGTCTTCGGATCTTAAAACACGCATTTGAGAATCGGAAACATTTTCAAGAGATACGTTATTCGCTGCGGCCGCATTCGATCGGTAATCTTTTAATTGGTAAGTCTGTGGATTGTACAAAGAAGGATTCTTACACATTCCAACAAGCATAGCAGCTTCAGTTTTAGTAAGGTCAATCGGTTTTTTATTGAAATACACTTTGGCGGCATTTTCAATTCCTACTGCATTGTGAAGGAAGTCAAACTGATTGAGGTACATTGTAATGATCTCTTCCTTTGTATAGCGCTCTTCAAGTCGAATCGCAATAATGTTTTCTTTAATTTTTTCATTCAATCGTTTTCGGAATCCAGTAGGTCCAGCAGGAACTGGTTCTCCTTCTGCTCGAAGGGCTGCAATTCGCTCTCTTTCCTGAAGTGTAAAGAGTAGTTTGGCCAATTGTTGCGAAATCGTAGATGCTCCACCAGCATTCCCCATGTTTGTAATGGCTCTGGCAAGTCCTCTAAAATCAATTCCTGAGTGCTCCAAAAAGCGTTCATCTTCTGTAGCAATTAAAGCATCAAAAACGAAGGGTGAGATGTCTTTATAGGCAACACTGGTTCTATTTACGCTCCAGTAACGTCCCAATTCTGTCTTACCGTCATCAGCGTAGATAACAGAAGCTAAAAGTTCTGGCGGGTTCTCTAACATTTCAACCGAAGGAAGGTCACTTTCAGATTGAGAGGAGAAAAGGTAGGTAATCACCATTACAGGTGTTAAGGCCAATAGCCAACAAACAACAAATAGGATAATTGACGTTTTCCTTCCGAAATGCGCCTTTGCCTTTTTAGCTTTGGTTTTTCCTTTTGCCCCCTTTCTAAATTTGAGCTTTTCGAGTAATTTTTTCATGGCCGATTGATAGAGTGATAAAAATAGGAATTCTCACTGATAAATTGTTGATCTAAAAAATCAATTTAAGACGTCTTTGCGCTGACTGTCAAGTTTAAGTAAAATAAATAGCATCATTGAGAATGACATCATTGAAGACCCTCCATAACTAAAGAAAGGCAGGGGAATCCCTATTACAGGGGCGAATTCAATGCTCATTCCAATATTAATGGCAAAATGGTAAAATAGAATCATTGCCACGGAATAGGCGTAGACCCTATTAAACCTGGACCTTTGACGCTCAGCGATTATAACAATTCTTAACATCATAAACAGGTAAAGAAACACTAAAACAAGAGTTCCAGCGAAACCCCACTCTTCTGCGAAGGGGCAAAATATAAAATCCGTTTCGCTTTCTGGAACGTGAGCACTTCGAACATTTGCCAAAGTTCCATTCTTATAACCCTTTCCAAACAATCCACCAGAACCAACCGATGCAATGGCTCTATTTCTGTTGTAATCGGCTCCGTTCTTTGCTTGTTCGTTATCGGTTAATCCTAGAAACAGCTCAATACGTTCTTTTTGATGACCGGCAAGTTTTTGAAAACCAGAATCGACGGCTTTAGTAATGGTACCTGCCAAAACGAACCCGATAATGGCAATTATAGCCGCTCTTTTCGCATCCCTTTTTGAGAGGGCCAATCGAAGCGCTACATAGACTAAGATACAAAGCAGAAATATGAAGAATAAGACGCCATAGTACCCAGGGATTTCAGTTCCTGGAAACAAGCTAAATTCGATGATCTCATTACTGAACAGAAGTGTTGTAACGCTTAAAAAGATAACAACAAATAGAATTGGAATAAAGTGACTTCCAACCCATGTTTGGCGGAACTTAATACCGGGAATGAGGTTAACGACTTTCAGAATTATTGGGTCGTAAGTTACACCTTCACGGTACATTACGAATAAAAAGGAAGTAAATACAACAAAGGTCCCTGCGTCAGGCTGGCGAAGAATCATAACCATTGGAATAAGAATAATTCCATTGGCGATCATTACTGTTCTAATCGTTTGTTGTTTTTGATTGAGTTCCCCGAGGTACCGGGCAAGGAGTATGGCGGTTGCGATTTTAGCAAATTCACCCGGTTGAATTCCCATTGAACCAATTCCAAGCCATGAACGTGCGCCATTCTTTGGTGGCATAAACAGCACAATAACGAGTAATGCTATGCTAAACAGGAAGATGGGAAGAGCGAATTTTCGATAGATATCTGAATCAATAAGAAAGACTAATAAACCTAAAAACAAGGAGATTCCTGCCCACATGATCTGCTTACCATAGACTTGTGAGAAATCAAAAATATTTGAGTGATCCGGAAGGTATGCGGTTGAATAAACGGTGGCAATTCCCATAGCCATGAGAATTAGAACTACGGCGAGTAATATCCAATCTACACCTCCAGTTAAAGATTTACCTTGTCTCATTTGAAGGTTGAAAGTTTAGCCTCGAGAATGCGCTTTTCTTTCGCCTTGTCCTTTACCGCACCATTTAAATACTTCTCCATAATTAAACTCGCAATAGGTGCGGCCCATGTTCCACCTCCGCCTCCTGCATTTTCGACAAAAACTGAAATAGCAATTTTTGGATTGTCCATTGGTGCAAAACAAATAAAGGCTGAATGGTTCTTTTGCTTAACTCCGTGGATGTAATTCTCTATTGTACCGGTTTTACCACAAATGGTGACACCTTCAACCCGCGCACGTCGGGCCGTTCCGCCAGCATCATGAACACATCCGCGCATTCCTTCGACTACTGGATCAAAGTACTTACGGTCAACCATTGTGTAGTTTTTCTTCTTGTATTGTTCTAATGGTCCTTTGTCTCCTATTGACTTAACGAAGTGAGGAGTATAAAACCAACCTCTATTTGCCATTATGGCCGCAACATTTGCTAATTGAAGAGGAGTTAATTCAACTTCTCCTTGACCAATTGATATGGATCGAATGCTCGAGAATTTCCATTTGCGGTGGCCGTACCATCTGTCGTAAAAGGCTACATCTGGTATTCGTCCTGAAGTTAAGCCAGTGATATCCGTATCAAGTTTTTCACCCAATCCAAAACTGTGCATGTATTGAACCCATCTTTCAAGACCAATTGGAGCGTCTTCGAACTGACTTTTTTTCTTTTTTTGTTCAATAATTCTTCGAGTTACTGCATAGAAGTATGGATTACACGACATTTTAACAGCTTCAGTTACAGTTCTGGCGGAAGGGTGGTTGTGGCATCCAACAACACTCTTGTTGCAGGCAAACCCAGAATTTTCAGTTATAACGCCTTCTTGCATCCCAATCAATGATTGAAGCAACTTGAAAGTTGAACCGGGCATGTATTGGGCTGCCAATGGCCGTGGGAATAGAGGCACGTTTAAATCGTCCTCCAATGCCGGCATGTTTGCTTTTATTTTCCGTCTCCCCACAAGTAAATTGGGGTCGTAAGTCGGAGCGGATACCAATGCCAAAATCTCGCCGGTTGAAGGCTCAATGGCTACGATACAGCCTTTTTTGTTTTGCATTAATTTTTCTCCGTAAGCTTGGAGCTCTACATCCAATCCCAAATGAATTGCGGGAGCTTGAACCGCAGTAGTGTCGTACTTGCCATTTTCGAAGGATCCAATTTGATTATTCTTTGCTGATTGAACAATATACTTGACCCCTTTTTCACCTCTAAAATATTTATCGTAGTAACGTTCAATCCCTGAACGCCCAGTGTAGTCGCCGGATTTGTAAAAAGGAAGCCTTTCCAATTCGCCAGCATTCACTTCAGTCAGATATCCAAGAATATTTGCACCGTTCGCATAAGGATAGTGCCTCATACTTGTGATTTCTTCAAAAAAGCCGGGGTGTTCTTCCAGATGCGGTACAATTCGTGACATTTCATCTGAGGTAAGTTCCTTTATAAAGGGATAGGATCTAAACGATCTATAATTAGAGTCTCTTCTTTTTAGATTCTCGCTGTAATAGTCCTTTTGTTCGACTTTAATCTCCTTTAAGCGGCTTCGGATTTCATCAGGCGTCATATTAATGAGCTCTCCAAGTTTGGAAGGATTGAAATGCCTGATGTCATCTTCGCAAACCATCAAATTGTAGTACGTTTGGTTCGAGACGACCTTTTTCCCATTTCGATCAAAAACCACAGCGCGAGGTGGTGTAATCT
>JBLHVW010000166.1:0-7478 GCA_047628775.1 Salibacteraceae bacterium
CTTCGAGCTTCAACACCTAGAGCTTTCATCATCCGAGCAGTTCGTGGTCTAGACACTTTATATCCTCGTTTTTCTAACTCTACTGCCATCCTTGGAGAACCATAACTTTGATGACTTTCTTCAAAAATGTCCTCGATAAGTTCAATGATTTTGCGATTCTCTAACCATCGATCAGATGGACCAGACTTTAACCAGTTATAATATCCACTTGTACTCACATCAAGTGCTTTTGACATCTTCTCAACAGGATATTTACCTCCGGTGCTGCTACGCGGTCAATTTATGCTTTTTTATGAGCCCAAATTTTTCCTGTCGCTCTCGGAGAAAATGCCGATCGCCTTTTTTAAGATCTCTGCCTCCAACTTTGCATCGCGTAACTCTTTCTTTAAACGTGAGATCTCTCGTTGTTCATCTGTAAGCTTTGCTTTACCATGACCAGGAAAACTATTGTTTTGATACTCATCTTGCTCTTTTTTCCAGCGGTGGATCAACTGAGATCCGATGCCCAACTCACGTGCTGCTTTTGCAACATTGTCCTTTTCTTCTGACAACTTCACTGCGTTTCGTTTAAAGACAGCTGTGTAACTTCTTTTCTTTTTTGACATTTTGCTAATTTAAGTTCTAGCAAGAATATCTTAACTCACTGTCCAATCTAATGTAGCACTTCCAGTTGTAAACTAAGCGCTTATTCGTATTTTGACTAGAGATAAATACGATTGAGAACTAGCATTCTTTACTAGTTCCTAATCACTATTTTATCAGTAGCTAGTACTACATTATTTTGAATAAGACTTATAAAATAAAATCCTGTTGATAGATCTTCACAATGTAAAACACATGTTTGACCGGAAATATTTTGTATTTGCTTCACGATGTTCAAGGTGGAATTATAAATGACTAACTCGGCATCATCTAATTTTTCCGTTGTTCGAAAAATGGTTTGGCCTGAAAATGGATTGGGATAGATATCAAAAATAATATTGTTTCTTTTGCCAAACTCTACTGTCTCAATACTAGAATAGCTAGTTCCTCCATTATAATCAGTTTGTTTAAGACGATAGTAAGATTTACCGCCCATTGGGGTAATGTCAACCATTGAATAAAATAAAGTTTGTACGCTATTTCCTGCACCATTTATTGTGTTGATTGAAGTGAAATTAATTCCATCAACAGAGCGCTCCACATTAAAATAATCATTATTATTTTCGGAAATAGTTGCCCAATTGAGCTCAACATGATTATTCTCGACTTCCGCAGTAAAACTTAACAATTCAATTGGCAAAGGAGAGTTTGTTGAGCTTCCATGCAGCCAAAGTTCAGAGAATCCGGGGATGGAAAAATCAGTAAATTGAGTAGCAGTTATAGTAGAATACAATGTTGTAAGACCTGTTGCTAACTGAGTGTGAATAGTTGTTCCTTCATTGCCCCCTGCGCTTGTGCAATTGTTAGCGAAAATGTTGTCAATATTTAATGGCCCACTGTATTTACTCAACTTAATATCTGCAATTGTGTTTACGTCATCTTGCCACGCTAAATTAGAATTAGATACAGTAGATAAAGTTGTTAATTCTGCATCTTTGAATGGCAAACGCACCAAGACTGGATTTACGGGCTGTATACTTGGAGTCATAACCCAGTGACGCTGCATTACGGCAGTCCAAGATAGTGAAGATGGATTCGAGCAAGACGTTATCATTTGATTTGTAACATCGACGTAAGACGTTACAGAAACATTACCCAAATTTTGCCCGTTAGAATTAATCGATGCTATCAATCGCCCTGAAATATGATAAAAATGTATCCATCCAGCTTGGTTAACTAGGCAACTTGCTGATTCATTATCATTTGATATACCCGTTCCTTGGAGGGGTAGGGTTAAGGTAACTGATCCAGAAGGCTGTGACGCACAAGGGCTAGTGTCAACTAAACTTGAGATTGTATATACTGTAGTGGTTGTAGGTGCTACAACAATACTCCAAACCCCATTTCCAAAACCAGTTGTCGTTTGACCATCACTTAATGTTAGAGTCCACGCACCCATTGCTGTAACAGTGCCACACAGCGTAGACAATGCACCAGGACATATTGAGGTGGAAACTGTTGTTATATCTGCAGCCGGTCCTGACATAACAGATACAATGATTGTTCCTGTCGCACTCACACAGCCACATCCACCTACTAATTCAATTCTGTAACTAAATGTACCTCCTGATGATGGTGTTCCGCTAATTGTTATTGTGTCGGCTGACCAAGTTGCTATAACTCCAGGCGGTAATCCGGTACTAAAACCAACGCCCGTAGCACCAGAGGTCGTATATGCACTGTAACTGAATGGAGTGTTAATACAAGTAGTAGGAGCCGTTGACAGAATGTTTACTGCCATTGGAATAACACCAGTTACAGTGATTGTACCTATTGCATTAACACTTCCACAACCACCGTTTAATTGGATAATGTAGTTAAATGTTCCTGAAACACTTGGTCTTCCGCTTATTGTGATCGTGTTGGCTGACCAACTTGCCATAACTCCAGCAGGCAAACCTATTATTGAGCCTATGCCTGAAGCGCCAGTAGTTGTGTGTGTAATATTGTTTATTTTAGTATCAATACAAGTTGTTGGCATTGATGATGCAATCGTAACTGTATTTGTAGGAGTTCCAGGCGTTACATTATTTGCAATGATTACTCCTGTTGCATTGACACTTCCGCAGCCTCCAGTTAAAGGAATGTTATAATTATATGTTCCTTGAGATGATGGTGCACCACTTATTGTAATTGTATTCCCTGCCCAAGTTGCTGTAACTCCCGGAGGTAATCCCGTTGCAATGCCGATTCCTGTCGCCCCAGTAGTTACATGCGTAATATCAGTTAAAGTTGTATTAACACACAAGGTTGGCAGCGAAGATGCAGCTTCTACTGTATTAGTGCCGGTAATATTTACATTTACCGTAGTAATATCGCCATTTATTGAAAGCACTCTCCCATTAAGGACAACTCCATCATTTATAACTATAGCGGTATTATTAGCCACAATTATTCCTTTAAAGTTTCCGCTACTACCTAGTGTAACAGCGCCTTCTACCTGCCAAAACACATTCTTTGCCAATGCCCCACCGACAAGCACAACCTGTGGGTTTGAGTTGGTCGTTAATGCGCCTAGTATACGAATAACAAATACCGCATCTGCAACACCTCGTGCATCTAAAAAAAGGGTGTCTGTCAGCGTTGCTGCCGCATTCATAACATAAACATGTGGAGTCAGCACTTGACTATTCCCAAACAATACTGGGTATAATAGTAAAATATCTGTTGGTAGACTATTGAGCTCCGCATGAAGAGTAGTTAAATCAGCACTTGCTAAAGCAGTAGCAGCATCTGGTAGCGAATGAACAACGCCAGTTACACCTGCTGGATTAAAACCTAAAAACGGGGCGACACTGTTTGTTCCTATATCACCAACTATATTTGTTGTACCAGTGTTAGTAACTGTTCCATTAGTAGCAAGCAACGCGAAACATTCAACAGTACCTATGTTTGGGCTTATAGGGCCTGTTAAGAAACCTGCACAATCGAGCGAAATACTAGCAGTTATACTACTTACAGAAATTGCTCCTGATACAGTAAGCACTCTACCTTCCAGTTGGACACCGGTAGCAAGCGGAATTGCGCCATCACCAATAATAGTGCCTTTAAAGGAACTGTTTGTTGCCATGCTCATTTGTCCATTTACCCTCCAAAATACATTACAAGCTTTAGCGCCATTTATTAATTCAACCTCCGAACCCGCAGCAGCAGAGAAGGCACCATTCATTTGAAATACAAAAATAGCATTTGGGTCTCCACAAGCATCTAAAGTGAGAGTGCCTAAAATGGAAGCTGCACCTGGTACCAAATAAACATCTGGCAACAGTGTTTGTCCAGATCCAAGAACAAGCCCGAGAGTAGCACCTGGTATTTGACCGCTTAAATTAGTATAAGCAATCCCTAAATCAATTGCACATTGAGTTGTTATAGCATCCGAAATATGCATTTGTCCATTTACATTTCCAAAACCTGAAACTGCACCTGAATTTGTTCCAAAATCGCCGGTAACTTGAGATACCCCTAGATTTGTAACTGCTCCTACTGAAGTATAAAGCACATAGGAAGAGACAAGACCAAGTGGAGGTGCTGTTTGACTAAAAAGAGTTGGAGAAAATAATAGTATTACAAATAATACTGCGTGTTTTAGATAGTTCATCATCTTTCAATAGAATTACATCAGTTAATAGCAAAGATTAAGCGCACTCATGTGCCTTGGTATTTTTTATTATTTATTTCGAATTAAACAAAGCAGTTTAATCATCCACCAGAATTGCTAAAGGGATTATTTATAATGGAAAATAAATTTAAACGAAGCCAAATGAAGTTGTACATTTCTTCCGTTGGGATAATTATGAACTCGTGCTTTATGCGTGAAGAATACATTGTGAGACGAATTCCCTATAGTATATAAAGTTAATTGATTTACGATTTCCTGAGTTACAGGTGGCTCAAGTATTAAGTTATGAAAGCGGCACGAGTGTGGCTTTCTTCCTTAGTAGTACAATTAATTGATACACTTTAAATTAGTCATATAAATTCCAAGTAAATATTAAATTCGTCCAAATGTATTTTTTCATCGCTTAAACTCTATAAAAACCTGTTATTCCATTTTTTATAGTTAAGAATAATAACTCCAGAAATGATATTCTAATACTAGAAGAATCTCGAAATCAATTATGGAAAGAACAAATGCATATAGCGGCAGCAACCGTTGCAAAACCCCATCAAATTGACAAAAACGATATCAATTAGACCTTTCTCAGCGATGTATGTGTCCTCTAGTTTTGTTTTAAATTAAAAATTGAAATACTTATCGAGTATCTTTTCACCTCTAAACAGGGAGAAAAACAACATCAAAAAGCTTTCAGTTCTTCCGTTTTACTTTTTGCCTTTTTCGTGATAAATTTCAGGTACTTTTTTCGGATTGTAAGCCGTTCCGCCCATCAATATTACTTTATTGGCTTGCTTATCCCTTCACTACCGCTTGGTCTTTAAAAGCCACGCTTTTTCTTGGATAGTGTTCATTTTCTGCATCCCATAGAACTGGGTTAACGAGCCAAAACAGGCTCAACAGTGCTACTTCGTTGGTATAAATCTTTGGCTCTGTTTGGTTTTTAAGCTTGCTTTTCCACGATCATATGGTCACCTTCCGGGTTCCTTTCGAAGCAATGCTTCTCTTCTTTGTAATTCGTTATATCGATGCGTTTTGATGAGCATTTCCCAATGCAAGCCGTTTTTGCAGGGCTGTCTCAACAATCTGCTCGTTTTGTCGCGTATTGGTTCTTTTTAACGCCTTTATCCTCAAAAGTTCTACCGAATTGAGCCCGTTTATCTAGGCTGCATTCCCATTAACTTCCTTCTTTCTGATGGGTAAAACCCTCTGGTCCCTTGCACTGTCAGTGCAAGGGAATGTATGAGTTGAGACTTTGCTATTCAAAAAATATATAGTTTACTATCATTCGCTTTAAATGTGCGCTGATCGTCATCTGATTTACGTCGCGGTAGGTGAGCTCCGTTCACTTTCAAAAGCGTTGCTTTTTCTTCTACAAGGTTCGCTTCTCGGATCTTTTGTAGATGTTCACTTAACCTTGTTCAGGAACTTTTAGCTCTAAAGAATCCATCTTACCTCCGCTACCTCTTGTCTTCAAAACAGTGCTTTTTTCTAATTCACTTTTACTGGGGCAGAATCAATTACTTGCTTATGTCCAGCAACCATTCATTGATAAAACCTCGGTGAAAACCTTTTCGAATAAATCTTCTGGAAATAACTGCCGCGTTCTGCTAATTGTTGAGTGCCATGGTATGGGTTCGTCAATGTTATAATCAAGAAAAATAGGATGTTCAGCCACTAACGTTTGGCCTTCGAAAGTGTACTTTCTCTTATTCGGATAGAACAATGAGAAATTAGCTTACAATAACTGATAAAATTCTCGAGTCAACCAATTAAAAATTGTTTAAAGAATACTAATGGATCAATTTATTTTTGAACGCATTCACCGCAGTACCCTTTTGTTAAATCATTGACGATTATATATGGGTGAAGTTGAAAGATGAATAGCTGACGATGTCTGAATTCAATGTGGGAATTATTATTTAGCTCCACAAAAGCAGAATTTCTGAGTTAAACCAATCCAAACAAATCCCTCAACTGAATTAATTCATCGACTTTATTTGCGCTTCCAGATTGTTGAAATGAAGCAATCAAATTCGTCAACATTCGTGTTAAGATCGCTGAGTTTGAGCACGGTTCAAAATATTCTCGACTTTCAGGCTTGTTCAAACCATTCAAGAATTCCTTGATTTCGTTTTCATCAAAGATTCCTCCTTTAGAGAACGCATTGATATAGAACAATCCACCATGAATATTTTTGGTATTAATAATTGGATTAATGTTGTCTTCGTCCAAATACGTTAATACAAAGTGATTGGGAAGGTTCACGCCGTAAATCGGCATATCGAGTGATTGGGCGATAATAGAGTAGACCAAACAAAGACTTAAAGGATTTCCCTTTTTTGTTTCCAGCACAACGTTAATGAACGAGTTCAATGGGGAATGAAAATCTTTTGAGTTTCCGGTAAATTTATATTTTCCGTAAAATACCTTGTTGAACACACGAACTTTTTCATAAGCCGTCTGGTGTTCATTGAGCTCCAGCCAAATATCTTTTCGAATGTCTTGAATTGCGTTTCTAACATCTTGATCGTCTTGATTCGGATATTGAAATTTAGAAATGATCAAAGAACCCTCCAACAAATCTTTATGCGGAGATTCAATCCATTCTTTTAACGCCGATTTTATTGATTTGAACTGAATGTCGTGAATTAGATCTTCAATGCGCGATTGAAATAACAATCCATAATCTTCTTCCTCCCAAGATGTTTCCAAGAATGGAATTGCATCCGTTCCGTGTCCCATTAATTCATCGCGAACATGTTCAAAGATGTTTTCGTCTGGGTCTTCGATTAATCGTATCAGAGCCTGTATGGATTTTTCGTTTTTCACTTCAGCAAAATTAACGCTGTATTTCACTGGTTTATGGCATGTTGTAAAAACTTTTGAATGCCGATTTGTTAATTATGTAAATAAAACGAAAAAAAAGTGAAACCTTTTAGATACAAATGCGTTTATAATAGCACGGATCAATTATTAACAATTACAGGTTAGTAGAGGGGGTATCGTTTCGACGAAGCCCCCTTTTTTTTGTTTTCAACTTCTTGGACGGTTTTGGCATGGAATTAGTTTATACTCTTTCAAACCAAAAAATCATATTATGAAGTTATTAATGACACTGTCGATAATGCTTATGACAACCGCAGTATTCGCACAACAGAAAAGATCAATGAGAGCGCATGTTGGAGATCGTACTCAAGCCGTGGAGCGTATTCAGGTAGCA
>JBLHVW010000167.1:0-7445 GCA_047628775.1 Salibacteraceae bacterium
GCTTTACATCGCAACAGGCGAGTGAGCCGTTTGATAGATCACCATGGAGAGTTGGTGCGAATATTGGATTTGCACATCGGTTTTAGAATCCAACACCAAAAAAATAAAGTCTAATAATCAGGAACCTGAACCGCACTGCCAACAGGCTTATCAATCACCATGAGAGGGGCTAATGGCACTGGTTCAATTTCAGAAAAAACAATTGTAAGATCCTACTGGTTCAATTAAATAGTCTCCAATCCGTAGAATTCTTTTTTCAATCCAATCTTTCATTAATTGAACTTCCTTTTCAAAATCACTACCCTTAAAATAACCGACATCATCTAGTGGCCAGCGCACTTCATTGGCTTTGATTTCTGGTCTTAATTTTTCAGTGTTTTCATCAATCATTTCATGAATATGTTTCACTGAAAGGATTCCACTTTCCACTAGTTTTTTGAACTTCTTAGGAAGCTTTTCCGCATAATCATCAGGATTCAATTCAACCAAACGTTCAAAGAGTTTATGACTTTGGATATCACAAATGTCTTCCGTAATTGGTTCGCCATCGCCTTCACGACCAAAGCTGTGATCGAAATCCCAAGGGCAATACAAGTATGGACTTGAAGAATCTCGTTTGAAGAAATAATTGTTTTTCTTGATGCCGTCACCGTTGTTCGTGATAAGAAGCAGCAAGTGCCAATCCATTATGTTGTCGATAGAAAAGTACTCTGTGAACACCTTGTTTTTAAAATCTTCATCCGACGAATTATGAATGAATTCCGTCAATTCATGAATATCGTTTTTCTTGTTTGAATCTGAAATTTCGGGATAGCGTTGGTTGTAATACGCCCGCTTGATTAATTTCTTCTTTGCTTTTTGAGAATACATTGCATAGCGCTCATCAACCTCACTGTAATGCGCAAAATTCTTGTAATGCGAAGCATGTTCGCTCGGTGGAAAATGAAGTGGTGGCTCTTTAAATAAAACGGCTTTCGGATCTTTTAAATCCAATCCCAATCGGAATTCATTAACGCCTTCAACTATAGAGTAAATTCCTTTGTAATTTTCATTTTCATAAAGAACGACGTAATCTACTTTCGGTGCGTAATTTCCTTCTGAGAACGAGCGAAACAATTCGTAACTGATTTTATTTCGCATGAAGGTTTTGTCAATGTAATCCGCGTTGAGTTTCCAATAAATGCTTTTATCCATCCCAGCGAACGACTTCGGTTCATCCAGTTTTAGCGTAAAGCTTTTCTTAGCGTATTGAAAGCTTGAATTCCCTCGGTATTTGAGTCTAGGAGTTAAATCATAAATAACTTTTCCGTTCTCATCGAAGAATTTCATTTCGCAATCGTTGTAGTCACCCAAACCCAGATGGTCTGCGTAATAATCGATTTCGATAACGGGCAAAGAATGCTCCTTTTTCTCTTTACAAGAGTTGAGACCAAATGCCAAAAGGCAAATTACAAAAAGCGGTATTTTATGAAATTTCTTAATCACCGAAGTAGTATTCCTATTTTAAAGATAGATTTTTCTAAATCGTAAGTTAAGAAGCGCGTATTAATTCTTGATTAATATTTCTTAAACAAGATGGACGCGATATGTCCACCAAATCCGAAAGTATTGCTCATCGCATACGTCATTTCTTTATTCTTAGCGGTTCCTAAAGGGAAGTCAAAATGATCCGCGAACTCAGGTTCGATTTCGGTTGTGTTAATCGTTGGAGGAACAATCCCTTCTCTCAACGCCATGATGCTTGCGATTCCTTCAACAGCTCCGGCAGCACCCAATAAGTGTCCTGTCATCGATTTCGTTCCAGAAACGGCAAGTGATTTACGCTTACCGAAAACGCGTTCTGCTGCTTTTAATTCTGAATTGTCACCTTGTGGAGTAGAAGTCGCGTGCATATTAACATAATCAACTTCATCTGCAGAAATCCCTGCCTCGCGGAGTGCTTCGTTCATTCCGAGAACAGCTCCGTCACCGTCAGGATGTGTTCCTGTCAAATGGTAAGCATCCGCTGCCATTCCACCTCCAACAATTTCCCCATAGATCGTTGCTCCACGTTTCTTAGCGTGTTCGTATTCTTCAAAGATAAGGGCTCCAGCTCCTTCTCCCATTACAAATCCATCTCTGGATACATCGAATGGTCTTGATGCTGTTTCCGGGGAATCGTTTCTCAAAGACAATGCTCTTGCCGATGCAAATCCTCCCATCGCTGCTTCGTTAATAGCTGCTTCTGATCCTCCAGTGACGATCATGTCTGCTTTGTCCCACTTGATGTAGTTGAAAGCTTCAATCATTGCTGTATTCGAAGTTGCACAAGCCGAAACTGGGCAGAAGTTCACACCTCTTAATCCATACTTGATTGAAATCAATCCAGATGCAATGTCGACTAGTATCCTTGGAATAAAGAATGGTGAAAAACGAGGAGTTCCATCTCCTTCACAATATTCTTTCATCTGATCTTGGAACGTTTGGATTCCTCCATTTCCAGATCCCCAGATAACACCAATTCTATCTTTGTTCAAAGGCTCCAAATCAATGTTTCCATTATTCAAAGCTTGATCAACCGCGTACAAAGCATATTGCGAAAACGGATCGTATTTTCTTAATTCTTTAACGTGAAAATGTTCTTTTGGATCAAATCCCTTCAATTCACAAGCAATTTTCGATCTGAATTTTTCAGTATTGAAATAAGTGATTTCTGATGCTCCACTTTTCCCTGCTTTTAGATTCGTCCAAAAGTCTTCTAAATTATTTCCGATTGGCGTTAGTGCTCCAATTCCGGTTACAACAACTCGTCTCATATGTTTCGATTGTTAGATAGTTCGACTTTCCAATCATTCGAAAGATCCGATGATCGAGAAATAGAATAATCAATTATAAAAATCCTAATTCTAATTGTGCCTCTTCGCTCATCATGTCCTTGTCCCAAGGTGGATCAAAAACAATGTTCACTTTCGCCGTTTTAAATAATTCGTGGCTCGCTACTTTGTCTTCAACCTCTTTCGGCATCGATTCCGCAACTGGGCAGTTTGGTGACGTTAATGTCATTTGTATGACAACATTATTCTCCGTGTCAATATTCACCTCGTAAATCAATCCCAATTCGAAAATATCTACTGGAATTTCAGGATCATATATTGTTTTCAATATTTCAATAACCTTGTTTTCTAATTCAACCATTGCAACACTCATTATACAGACTTTAAGGCGTTAATTTTCATTTTCTTTATCATGCTCGCCAACCCATTTGATCGTGTTGGTGAAAGGTGTTCGTGCAATCCAATCTCAGTAATAAATCTTAAATCGGCTGTCGCAACTGCTTTTGGGGTTTCGTTATCAAAAACCCGAACCAACAAACCAATAATCCCTTTCGTGATAATCGCATCTGAATCCGCAGTGAAACGCATTTTGTCACCTTCAATCTCAGTATCCAACCAAACTCGGGATTGACAACCTTCTATTAGACGGTCTTCTGTCTTCTTAATCTCCGCAATTTTAGGCAAATCTTTTCCAAGTTCGATAATGTATTCGTACTTATCCATCCAGTCATCGAAGATGGAAAATTCGTCTATTATATCCTGCTGTTTTTCTTCTAATGTCATCAATGTTTTCTTAATTAAGATGGGCAAATAGTTGTTCCCTTCACTGCCGTTTGGCCTTCGAAAGCAGTGCTTTCTCTTATCCAGTCATTGAAGATGGAAAATCCGTATATTATATCCTGCTGTTTTTCTTCTAATGTCATCTTTTGTCTTCATTTTTTTTTACCCTATCGCAATTCTAAAATTTCGAATGATCAAACAATCGAATTTTCGAATGATCGGCCTTTAATTACAATAACATCTTCACACTTCGTTTCAAAGCGGTTATAAAAATATCTATTTCCTCCTTGGTATTGTAAAAAGCGAAAGAAGCTCTCACCGTTCCAGGGATTTCGAAAAAGTCCATCAATGGTTGTGTACAATGATGTCCAGTTCGAACTGCAATTCCTTGTTTGTCGAGGAGTGTTCCAATATCAAAAGGATGTGTTCCTTCAACGACAAATGAAACAACACTTGTCTTTTTCTTCGCTGTACCGACAATTCTAACAGCTTCTATTTTTTTAATTTCTGTTTCAGCGTATTCAACCAACTCTTGCTCGTAAGCTTCAAGTTCATCGATATCAAATGAAGACAAATAATCAATCGCTGTTCCTAAGCAGATTCCTCCCGAAATGTTCGGTGTTCCTGCTTCGAATTTATGCGGCAGTTCGTTGTATGTTGTTTTTTCAAATGTCACTTTTGCGATCATGTCGCCACCACCTTGATAAGGAGGCATTGCATTTAAAATACCTTTCTTTCCATAAAGAATTCCAACTCCCGTTGGGCCGAAAACCTTATGTCCCGAAAAAGTATAGAAGTCGCAATCCAAACCTTGCATATCGACTCTCATGTGCTGAATACTTTGCGCTCCATCCAATAGAACTTTAGCACCAACCGCATGAGCAGCTGTTATAATTTCTTCAACAGGATTTATTGTTCCAAGTGTATTTGAAATGTGCGTTACTGAAACCAATTTCGTTTTTTCAGAAAGAAAAGAATGGTACTCATCCATTTTCAATTCACCCTCTTGGGTTATTGGAATGACGCGTAAAACACATCCCTTTCGCTCACAAAGCATCTGCCATGGAACGATATTGGAATGGTGCTCCATAGCCGAAATGATTATCTCATCTCCTGCATTTAGCATTTCTCCGAATGAAAAGGCAACAAGGTTAATTCCATCGGTAGTTCCTTTTGTAAATAGAACTTCTTCTTCAAATTCCGCGTTGATGTATTTCTGAATCGTCTTTCTAGCTTCCTCATATTGAGTAGTTGCCAATTGACTCAGATAGTGCACACCACGATGAATGTTGGAATTGTCTTTTGAATAATAAGTACTAATCGCATCAATTACCGATTGCGGTTTTTGCGAAGTTGCTCCATTATCGAAATAAATTAAATCTTTCCCATAAACCTGTTGTTTAAATATAGGGAAATCCTGTCTTATTTTATGCACATCGAATTCAGCCATGTTCTAATACCATTAAATGATGTTGCAAAGATATCAAATCTTCCTTATTTGGAACGGTTCTAAACAATAAAATATCGTCTATTCGAAAAGAACATTTAATTGACGAACAATGCTTCCATCTTCGTATTGAATAAAATGGATTTCATTCACAGGGGCTTTATTCAATTTACGTCCCATTATGTCGAAGTAACCAATGATTTCTTTTGGTGTTAAATTTGCCTCTTCGATTCCAACTTCAGAGCAAGAAGTAAGGTCCGTTATTGTTACAGCGAATGATCCTAACATTCCAATCCCTTGGTCGACCCAGCATTGGTATGTTCCTGGTTGATCAATTAGAATCGTAGCAGTGGTTTCTCCAGTTGACCATAAATACGCATTATGGGTTCCTGAAAGAGACAATTCTAGGTCATTTCCAATAGGTTGACAGTCAATATTTGGACGGGATGGAAAGCTTGGTAAATCTTGAAAGAAGGCGCGATAGGTCACAACCGTATCTCTCATGAAGAAATCTGCAGCGATGTCTCCTTGTGGATCGTAAAGCGTTACGCTAGGTGAGGGGCGGCTTGTATTCCCCCATCCAACAAGCCTATAATCGTTTTCTAAAACGCGGTAACTTCCTAGTGATCGTGCGGCGAAATCAAAAGTGTAATTGGATTCATTTACCGCAGTTGCTGAGAAGTTTACGGTGTCAAGTTCATATTCAACTCCGCGAGCGTCAGAGTTCGTTGGGAAGTTATTGTCGAAAATTGAAATGTTTCCATTGTCAAGAATTCTGGCGTCGTGCTGTCCCGTAAATCCAGGGTCGTTAGTAAATGTAAAGTCTGAAGCATTGCCTCCTAATTTCCAGATTAAATTTCCAGTTGTATGATCAATCTTAACGACCAAATTGGCTCCACGCATTGAAATAATTAAATTATCATCTACATCGCGTTCGATCGAATTTGCATGCATGTAATCAAAGGAACTTGTGTTAATGAAAAGTCCAGGCCCATAGAGTTCAGGTCCTAAATGGTCCAATGAATTCCATTCAAAAACCAAAGTGCCTAAAGGATCAAACTCTTGAACAACCATAGATTTTATTGTCGTATTTACCGAACCGAAAACGCCATTGATTAAAGTTGTTGAAAGGTCCATTACAGAGTCTTTGGTGGCCAAAATGCATCTGTTTCCATTTGGGAAAACTTGAAACTCATGAATGTCGCCTGTAACACCATTGACTGAAGAGATTGAATCAACAATATTAAATGCATTGTCCATTCTGTAATGAAAAACACCTGAGTTGTTCTCATCTCTTCGCGTAAAAATGTATTGATCACTTGACGGATGGTATTTAAAGTCGAATTGTTTTTTAGAATATTCAGACCACCATGCTATATATCCATCTTCGTCGATAAGATAGAGCAGGGTAGGTAATGTATTATTGTTTTGACCTGAAAAGGTAAAGGGCGCAAATAAGTAGTACTTATTCTGAGTCAACATATCAAAGCGCTGAAATTCATATTGCCCCGTTGCGTTTGGTGCAGGTCGGTTAAACATTTGACTATTGGCCGATACATAAATTGCTATAACAAATAAGAGTCCTAGTAAATGTTTCATGATTCTTTCTTTAAATACATTAAGAATTCGCGGTTTCCGTCTCCACCTAAAATTGGTGAGCTAATGTGTTCTTGATAAACGAGATTGTTCAACTCTCCCCATTTCTTAACATTCTCAATCACGTCTTTGAATAGTTTTGTGTCCTTTACAATTCCTCCTTTGCCGACATTGTTCTTTCCTACTTCAAACTGAGGTTTTACCAAAGCTACAATCCATCCACCGTCTTTTATGAAAGAATGAATGAAAGGTAGAATTTTTTCCAGTGATATAAAAGAAACATCAATCACGCATCCATCAATTGGATCTTGGATCAATTTCGGAGTCAATTCGCGAACGTGTGTTTTCTCTAAATTGACGGTTTTGTCATTGTCTTTGATTTTTTCGTGGAGTTGCGCTGTTCCAACATCGACGCAATAAACCTTCGCAGCTTTACGATCCAAAAGAACTTGAGTGAATCCACCTGTTGAAGCACCGATATCCATGAACACTCCGTTTTCAATCTCTGGATTCCATTCGTTTAGTGCTTCAATTAATTTCAGTGCGCCACGGGATACCCAAGGAATTTCTTCCTCAACCATTTCAATAATACAATCTACAGGAACTTTCTTTCCTGATTTCGTAATTAATTTACCGTCTACTTTTACACCAACTTCTCTAATGATCTTCTCAGCACGCGTTCGTGTTGTGACCAGTTTGCGTTGAATGAGAATTTTATCTAGGCGTTCTTCCATAGGTGCAAAGATCGTAAAAACGAATTATCGGACAATCGAATTATCGGTATTTCGAATACACATAGTATATTTGCA
>JBLHVW010000168.1:0-7353 GCA_047628775.1 Salibacteraceae bacterium
GAAAAACAAAAATTATCAAGACAATAAAATTTTCATCGAGAAAATGACAGCTCTTAAAAATGGCTTTTTAAGAGCTGGAGATCTAGACTTGCAATATAACTCTGATCAATAGGTTCAGTTGTGCTGTTATGTTAATTAATAGAGCCAAGTCTTGCAATGTTTTTTGGATTGAATAAAAGCTTATCCTCTTTACTGAAAGTACGAAAATGAAGAGGAATTTATATTCACATTTAGGAGCTATTGTCCTAGCAAAGGTAGATACTCCAAATCGTGAATCCTGAAGGCCGAGCGAAAGTCTGATTAGCAGGAAAAAAGGTTTTGTTCGAAACCCTCCTTCAAAACTAAATTATTCTATAAAAAAAAAGGCCTTAGTGAAAACTAAGGCCTTTTTAAATCAGTGGAGTCGGAGGGTTTCGAACCCTCGTCCAAACGACGAATAATCAAGCTTTCTACATGTTTATTCTTTAATTAATTTTCGATTTAACCTCGGATAAAGACACCCAATAATTAAACTTATCTTCTGAGTTTCGCATTAGCTTAGAAGTATCACTAACACTATCCTGAAATGATTGGTCCCTCTAGTTCCTACTATTAACAGGCGGAAAGGTAGGAGAGGGAACTTGTCTGTGTACTATTATTCCACGAGATTAAGCCTTATTCGACTGAGTCAAATTAGGCAGCAAGTCTGTATGACGTGTTGTCAATTATAGTTTGTGACTAATTTTTAACGAGACTCACCACATTGCTCGACATGCTTACACCTAACAACGCTATCGCTGTCAAATCCAATACGACCCCAAAGAACTAGTACAAAGTTAATGATTAAAAAATATATTTCACACAGTTATACTTCGAAAAATCGAAATGTCTACTAATCGGGAAATCGTTTTTGATTACCTCCGGTGCTGCTTCGCGGTATTCAACGTTGAATGGCGCGAATTCAATGCCCTTGTTATCGCGCCATTTCAACGTACAGGAAGTGATACTCAATACAATCAAGTATCGAAGGTATAATGAAAATTGTTTGGAATGGTTACACTCTAAAATGATTTTGTTTGATTAAGTGAATAATCAATGAAACGAAAAACGGGAAAACCTGATGATTCTCCCGTTTAGATATTTTGAATAAAATTATTTTGTGATAATAAGAATCAACATAAAGAATTCTAGAATTCTTCTTCTTCCTCATCGTCGTCCCAGCCATCTTTTTGGCTTTTCTTGAATTCCAATTCCCAATCATCGTCATCGTCAAATTCAACGCGATTGTTTTTTCCGCTTTTCTTATAAGCAGACATCTTGTTCTCACGAGCGTCAGGGCGATCAGCGCCACCACTTCCAGTTTTTTTCTTTCCTACTCCTTTTCCACGTTTTGTTGGTTTTGGTGCATCAGATGAAGATGAATCATCGCTATCATTTTCGAAAGGGGAGTCACTTTTAGGTGCAGAAGGTGTAAAACTAGGCTTAGAATCTGATCTAACCGGTCGATCACCTGATGATCTCGGAGCTGGTTTTCCGCTACTTCTGTCCTCGGCTATTTTAACAACAATTTCTCTTCCGTTGATTGTGTGACCATCCAGCCCTTTAACTGCGGCGTCTGTCTCTTCATCATTTGACATTTCGACAAAAGCAAAACCACGGGGCTTTCCTGTTTCACGATCCTTGGCAATGTGTGCTTTGGATACTGTTCCATATTCTTCAAAAAGAGCCGTAAGTTCCTCATCCGAAACTCCGAAATCTAATTTGGCTACAAAGATACTAGGCATATTATTTAAACGGTGAAGGGTTTATTATACGTTATTAAATGTTAATTCGCTCCCGCAAAAATAATAAAGAATCTTATGCATAACAAATAAAGATTCTTTAAATAATTTTTATGAATACTATTTTTTCAGTAAATCTCTGATCTCAATAAGCAAATCTTGGTCTACTGTAGGCTTTGGGGCTTCAGCCGGAGCCGCTTCTTCTTTCTTTTTAGCTTTATTATAGGCCCTCACAATTAAGAACAAAACAAACCCTACAATAATTAAACTTATTATCGAATCGATCCAAGCCCCATACATTAAATTATTTGCAGGAATAGCTTTTTCAATTACCTCACCAGCGTCATTAAGAACTGCAGGCACTTTAGGAGATAATTCTACGAATTTTTCTGCAAAACTTGCCCCTCCGATGAACATTCCTATTATCGGCATCATAATAAAGCTTACAAACCCTTTGATTACGGCTCCAATTGCTCCAGCTAATATTACGGCAATGGCTAGATCAATGACATTTCCAGTCATTATAAACTTCTTAAATTCTTTTAGCATTTTTGTTAGGTTAATTAGTAATATGGGCCGAAAATAAGAATGTATGTGATAATTACTTGCAATTAGTATAAAACATTATCAACAGATGAATATTGAAATGTCTAAATTTCAAACGGTTGTCGGTTTAAAAGAGAACGACTTAAAGTTACTTCATCCGCATATTGAAGTTCTGAACCTACTGCCACTCCGCGAGATAACGTAGAAACTTCTATATTAAAATCTCTCAGTTTCTTGTAAATGAAAAAGTTTGTAGTGTCACCCTCCATTGTTGCACTTAATGCAAAAATGACTTCGTTAACTTCACCATTTGTAATTCTTTCAACGAGAGAAGCTATATTTAAATCAGAGGGGCCAACGCCATCCATTGGTGAAATTATCCCGCCAAGAACATGATAAACGCCTTTGTAAGATTCTGTCGATTCAATTGCTAATACATCCCTAATATCTTCAACAACACAAATTAATGATTGGTCGCGGCGAGCATTGCAGCATATTTCACACGTTTCTTCATCAGAGATGTTGCCGCATATAATACAATTTTTCACATGCTCCTTCATCTGCAAAAAGGCTTCAGAAAAGTCCGTTATTTCTTCCGTGCTCCGATTTATTAAATTTAGAACCAACCGCAAAGCAGTCCTCCGACCAATTCCCGGTAAGGATGCAATTTGATCAACTGCGTTTTCAATATGTTTTGATGGAATTTTCACGAATCAAAGATAATTCTTAATTCATAATCTATGGCTCATTAAACCAATTTTATAATTACTCATTTGCAGAGAAGTCGTACTTTTACAAAGCAAATTAAAAATGGAGAAGAGCAAATTAAATATAAAGAATAAAAAAGCACGTTTTGAGTATCATTTACTCGACAAATTTGTTGCGGGATTGCAGCTCGCGGGGACAGAAGTGAAAAGTATTCGTGACAACAAAGCGAGCATCGCTGAGGCGTACTGTGTATTTGAATCGAATGAAGTTTGGATTCGTAATATGTACATTGGAGCCTACGAGAATAGTTCTTTCCGATTTCACAAGCCAAGAGGGGATCGAAAACTTTTATTGAATCGAAAAGAGATCGATAAGATTGAGAAATTTCTAAAAGTGAAAGGAAATACAATCGTTCCAGTTAAAATGTTTCTCTCGGATAAAGGTTGGGTAAAAATCGAAATTGCCACCGCTCAGGGTAAAAAGCTTCACGATAAGCGACAAGATCTTAAGGAAAAGGCCGACAAGCGCGATGTGGATAGAGTTCTAAAGGGAATTAAATAATTTACGTTTGGCTTTTTCAATAAAAAAACCGCCCAAAAAAGAGTGTTCGAGGTCTTATGAATCACATACCAAACGGATCGTTTTTTGGTATTTAGAGAAATCCGAATGTGAGTATGTGTGCCCATCTGTTGCCTGAGATCAAATAGATTAGAATCAAAGAATTTATGCCGTAATAACTGAAATGATACAATACTGTGAAGCCAATTGTTTTTCGTTTGTAATACAATGTGAAGGCAGGAATGAGGAACAAACCAACAAGTATCCAACCAATCATGAATAAGTTGAAATTGACATCGTAATACGTGTTTTTAAGTTTTCCCTTCGATATAATCCGTATTGGATTGTGAAAAAACCAACTGGATTCAATCAGTATTTTCCGATTCTTTCCGTATAAATCATACGTTAAGCGCTCGACCCAATAAACGTCCTCACTTTCTGTTTTTATAAGGCTAATAGGTGTTCCATTCAGTCCACGGGCATAGTTGATGCTATAACCGGACATCCTGTCTTCTTTGTAATGACGGGGTAAATAATAATCGCTTAAAATCATAAGGGATAATAAAGCTCCTAGAATTGCAGAAATGCGAATTGTTTTCCATTTCGCGCCTTTCGTCATCATTTGATAATAGCGTTCATTTTCAAGGAATTCCTTTTTTTTCTGATGCTCATAGCGAACTTGCGCCTCTCTTGCTCGCTGATCTCTTTGGAATTGATCTTCAGCCGCCTTTTGTTTTGGATTGCTTTTCACGGGCCTTTTTCCTCTAAGAACCGGAACGGGCCTTTTTTCCATCAGTATTTCATAAGCATCCTTGAGTAGAATGAATTTTTCCTTAGCCGCCGGAGAATCATTTCGATCAGGGTGGTATTGCATAACAAGCTTCCGATACTTCTTGCGAATTTCGACTGGTGATGCACCATTTGGCAAGCCAAGAATTTTATAGTACCTGCTTTTTGGCATCTGAAATAACCTTTATAGTTTCTAATTTATTTATTTTATTGCTTTCAGTTCTAAAAAACGTTTTAAAGAAATAGATTTCTTTTGGAATTTGATAAATATCAAGCAAATGCGTAAATGTTGATTTAGAATAGGCATTGGTTTCTTTTGACTCAATGCACAGAACAACCTTATTTCCAAGTTTTGAATCTTCCAGTCCGATTATGAAAAAGGGCGCGGCAATCATTTGTGAAAGTGTTTGTTCAATTTCTTCCGGATGAATTTTTATTCCACCACTATTAATCACAAAGTCCTTTCTGCCTTTCCAAATAAAGGAAGTAGGAGAAGTGAGTTCAACGGTATCTGTTGTTTTTAAATCGAAAACGCCGAGTTCGGGTGCTTGGATTAAGAGACATTCATTTTGAAGACTAAAGTGAACATTCGGTAATGCCTTGAATTCGCTTTCTTTTTTGGATAAATTCCGCATCGCAATGTGAGAAATCGTCTCTGTCATTCCAAAGGTATGATATACTTCGCATGAGAGTTCTGCAATTCGATCAATTAAACCATTTGAAACAGATCCGCCACCAACCAGAATCGTTTTCATCTTTTGAAGTGTTGAAAGCTCCGAATGAATAGAGTTCTCCAATTGTAGAGGAACCATCGCAGTAAAATCAAATCCTTCATTTATTCCTTCCAATGGATTCCCTGAAACGTCTGTTACTGTCAAGTCCATTCCAATGACAATGCTTCTAATAATCATCATCTTACCTGCAATTGTTTTGGGTGATAAGCAGAGTAGTGCAGTGCCGTTTTTTTTTAATCTTAAATGGTCACGTGTCATTTTTGCAGAAGTAACTAGGTGTTTTTTATACAGCTGAATTTCCTTGGGAGTGCCCGTTGAGCCCGATGTTCTAACACTTATATGTTGAGTCTCAGAATACCATTCATCCATGAACTGGTTTACTTCATTAATCGTATTTTTGTTTTCTGTAAAGAAAGTAACTCGCATATTCTCTTTTGGAATGGAATTTGATTCAAAGGTAACAACTTTGAAATACAAGGTTAAGTGAAAACCATCCTTGTGAAAGTGTAAGTATATACTTAAATTAACGTTCTCATACTAAACCGAAATGCCTTGGTTTGTGTTTAAATTGAAAATTATAAAAGATGAAAAAAATAATTGGATTTATCGGAGTTGGAGCCATTGCAGTCTTTGCAATGAGTTCTACATGTTCAACAGAAGGAAGTGCTGCGTCAGATTTTGATAGTACTAAAGCGGCATCAAATGAGGTTACGATAGAAGCAGCAGCCGTTCCTGGTGGAGCTGGAATTGTTTTTAAGTCAATGACATTGGTGAAAGCACAGAAAGAAGCAATGAAGACAGGGAAATTGATTTTCATAGATGCTTACACCGATTGGTGTGGGCCTTGTAAGAGAATGGCAGCAACATCTTTCAAAGATCCGGCCGTAGGAGAATTATTCAATACAAACTTCATTAATTTGAAAATTGAAATGGAAAAAAATCCGGAAGGACCAGGTATTGCAAGAAAATACAGTGTTAAGGCTTATCCAACGTTAATCATAATTGACGGAACTGGAAAAGTTGTTAAGCAAACAATTGGAATGAAATCGAAAGATCAATTGTTAGCGATGGCGAACTCTGTTCTTTAAGATAATAAAAATTAGAGTGTCGCCTTGTTTGGTTTATCCGAGCAAGGCGTTTTTTTTACATAAGGGTTTTTAGAAATTCTTTTCCGCATTTCAATCCGTACTTGTAGTCTGTAGTAATAGCCGCAATAGAATTCGAATACGTTCCAGCTCTTAATGGCGATTCTGGTGAGATTTGCGATATCGTCAATCCTTTTGGAGGGTTATTGATAAAATCAATGGCATCATTGTATCTTTTGTGATTGGATTCAAAAACATCTTTAATTTTTGGATCATTACGATTGTAGAGGGACGCGAGATAATCGGGCCAAGATTGCGTGAACTTCATGTCTTTCGGTGCCGTTCGTATTATGGTAATGTCTCGTGCGCCAAGTTCATGAGCCCATTTGGCCGGTAACGGATCGCTCCATCCACCATCAAAGTAATAGACCCCATCGATTTCGTGTTGGCCTTTCGTTACAAAAGGCAAGGTGCAAGAAGCGATTACAACATCCATCCAATTGTCTTTTGTTGGATGGTAATAATTGGGTATTCCATTTGATCGATTCGTCATAACAATCCCCAATTGCTTGTTTTCAGAATTAGAAAGCGCTTTGTCTAGATCGAATGGAACCAGCTCATTCGCAACTTTATGGAAGTATTCAATGTTCATGATTCCCTTTGCGCTCATTAATCCAGAGTAGCTGATGAAATTTTTGTCAACAGCGAGCAGGCGCATTGCTTCGAAGCATTTCTCTCGTTGTTCGCTTAGAAAGTAGGAGAGTGCAATAGCGCCACCAGAGATCCCAATATAAATATCAAAATCAGTGTGATTTCCTTTTTGAAACGCGTCTAGAACTCCAGTACTAAATCCTGTTCTGAATCCACCGCCTTGGATAATTAGAGTTTTTTTCCTTTTCATTAATGTGTGAAGTGGGTATTCGATTGAATTGGCAAATTTACATTATTAACATTCAAATTTCCTTCCTAAAATGGAAAATCTAAATTGAGTAGCTTTATCTAGTGTTATAAATCAATATTATACAAAATGTACAGTCGCATATTTTTCTTGGATAATCCCTAACCAAATGGACATAAGCTGAAAGACTTTCGCGGGACGATAAGGCTTGTGCTTGAAAAGGAACTTTGGTTCAATCTTCATTTGGAGACAGAAGATTACTATGCAGAAGATGA
>JBLHVW010000169.1:0-7268 GCA_047628775.1 Salibacteraceae bacterium
CACAAATCCGAAGAACTTTTACAGATTGGAGTGAAGTGCGCTTTTTACCACCAGATTTCGCATAGAGTTTACCTCTAGTAGTAATTAGAAATTCGTCAAAGATTGCAAGGTATTTGGTAACATCAGAGGAATTTAATTCGGATTTTAGGAAACCTCCAATTATTTCTCGGCCTCTGGAACTTTTAATTCCGCTAGGATCATTTTCTACTTCTGCCGATACTTCATCAACTCTCGCTACAATAGCAAAGAGCTGCATTAAAGCGCGAAGTATTCTTTCACTCATCGTAGAGTGGGATAATTATTTCTTAAATCCAATAAGCATGATCGCACATCCTGTAACTTTAAGATCTGGATCTAACTCTGTGATTATTGTAACGGGAAGCGTTTCATTGATTTTGAAATCCCAATAGGGTGAATTCCTATAATTTTTGTTAGAGAATAAGATCTGTCCCTTTGGATCTTTGATTGTGAAAACAACATAGTCTTCATCGTCTCCAGCGCTTGCTGCAATTCTATATGTAGATCCACCAAAGAATGTTGTTTGAAAAACAGCTTCTTGGTTACGATCTAAAAATGCCGTATAAACTTGTCCATCAGAAATGAATTCAGATCCATTTGTATTTTTTGTCAAAAGTTTCTCACAGTTTTCTACAATCCTTTCACAATCTTGAGAAAATGCTTGCCCTACTGTAATTACCGATAATAGTGCTACTAATAAATATTTCATTCTGATTATGCTTTTGTTATTGAATTTCTAATTGCTTTAACTTTCTCAGTAATTTCATCAACGACAGATTGATCAAACTCAACATTGAACGAGTGGTTGAATGTTGTTAAGTGCTTTTCTTTATCTGTTTCAGGTGCCTCATACTCATAAGTCATTTCGATTTTATCAAATGAAATTTCAAGGTCTTCAAGTTGAACTATAAGTTCGTCGTTCTTATTGTCATCGTTATATTCCTTCAGCAATTCAATGATTGAAACCAAAGATTGTTTTTGCTCTCCAATTCTTCTTTTGATCTCATCGCTTGATTTCTTTCTGTTCAACTCACAAGCGAAATAGATAGATTCAACCCACCCACCTGAAAGAATCAAAGCGGAAGTTGATTTTCTATTTGCATTCTTCAAGAAGTTATCTGCTTTCTTAAAAGCCTGAGACATCAATTGAATCATTTCGTCTTCATTGCCATTGTTATTTTCAAATTTCGATAGAAAGTTTGTGTCAAATGCAGCGTCTAGTCCTAATTTAGCCGTTAATTTTTCAATTGAGTTGAGATAACTCATTGAAGTACTTTTCTGATTGTATAGAGAAGAATAGCCCAAGTCCGTTCCGTAAATCCCTAAATTTAATGCTTGCTTGTACTCAGCTACGTAACTATTTACATTCACTTCGGGGTTCAAAAGCGTTTTGTCAAATGTCAAATCCAATTGCTTAATTAAGTATCCAGTTTGAACAGGAGACGGGATACTAAAGATCTTATCGTCAAAAATCGCATGCAGCGGATTTGTTTCATCGAATACTACTTCGTCAACTTTTTTCTTTGGCTTAGGGTCATCTCCACACGAAACTAATATAGAAGCACAAATAATAGAAAAAATGACAGGCTTAAGAATGGATTCTTTCATACGTAGTAAAATATATTTATAAGGGTAAAAATAGCAAAAATCAGGATATTACAAGCGAAATGTTAATTTTGTTTAGATCAAATTTTATATGAATATAAGACCAAGAAGAAATCGAAAAAATCATGCAATAAGAAGTATGATTGAAGAAACTCAATTAGGAGTTCAAAATTTGATTTACCCGCTATTTATTGAAGATGGTAGCGGAATTAAATCAGAAATTAAGTCATTGCCAAATAATTTTAGGTGGTCTTTAGACACCTTGCTTCCAGAAATTGAGCATTGTGTTTCTTTGGGTATTGATAAATATGTTCTCTTTCCAGCTGTAAATGAATCTAAAAAAGACAAAATCGCGTCTTATAGCTATGCCGACGATAATTTTTATTTGGACGCAATTCAAAAAATCAAGACCGAATTTCCGAATGTAGTTTTGATGAGTGATGTCGCAATGGATCCGTATTCGAGCGATGGACATGATGGTTTTGTTGAAAATGGCGAGATCGTAAACGATAAAACCCTTCCTATTTTAGCGAAGATGTCTTTGGCGCAAGCACAGGCTGGAATTGACATTATTGGTCCAAGCGACATGATGGATGGACGAATCGGTTACATTCGTTCGGTTCTGGACGACAATGACTTCACAGATGTGAGCATTATGTCCTACTCGGCTAAATATGCAAGTGCTTTTTACGGTCCATTTAGAGAAGCATTGGATTCGGCTCCGAAAGGCGGGGATAAGAAAACGTATCAAATGAATCCGGGAAACAAACGAGAAGCACTTCTTGAAGCGCAACTTGATTTTGAAGAAGGTGCAGATATTATAATGGTGAAACCTGCGACGTGTTATTTGGATATCATTCACATACTAAAAGAGAGGTTTGACATTCCAATTACGGCGTACAATGTAAGTGGAGAATATGCTATGATCCACGCTGCATGTCAAAATGGTTGGTTGGATTATGATTCAGCCATGAGTGAAATGCTTTTAAGTATTCGTCGTGCTGGTGCGGATGGAATTCTGACCTATTTTGCAAAAGATTTTGCTGCCTTAACAAAGTAATCCGAAGAGATTTACTCCTATTTCAATTTTTCTAAATAACTTTAAGCGTTATGGAAGATTTTGATTTTTATCCACAAAAACCTGAATTGGTGGAAAGTAAGCAGAAGAGCAGTCTGTCTTTGACTGTCTTTTCGTTAGTTTTATTTGTTCTTGTGTTTGTCTTGTTTTTTGGGAGTGATGAAATTAATTTTATCGTATACCTAATGGGCGTTTTAATCGTTCATGAAATGGGACACTTCGTAGCAATGAAGTATTTCAAGTATGAAAATGTTAGAATGCTGTTTGTGCCTCTCATGGGGGCTTTCGTCCAAGGAAAGAAAAATAATTCCTCGCAGAAACAAAGCTTTTTAGTGATCCTTGCTGGGCCATTGCCTGGAGTCATAGTTGGAGGTATTGTTATGTGGTATGGGAGCTTTTTTCACACCGATTGGATGCTTCCATTTGGTGCGTTGTTTATACTTTTAAATCTCATTAATTTGGTGCCTTTAGATCCATTGGACGGTGGACAATTACTTAAATTGTTCGCAACAAGAAATCATGAGATGTTCTTAATGGTTTTTGCTTTTATTTCGTCCATTGCTATTATAGCTCTGGGGTTCTATATTCCTCATTATGGTTTTCTATTAATTATTTTTGGATTCTTTATGGGATTCAGAGTTCGTGCTCTTCAAAAGCAATATCAAATGCACAAAGAATTGAAGGAGGTAAATGTAAATTATGCAACTTCATACAATGGTTTAAGCAATAAAGATTATGCGAAGATCAAAGAGGTGATTATTCAAAATACGCCTCAGCTTCAAAAATATATCGATCATTTATCTGAAGATCAGACTGATCCACTCTTAGCAAGTCAAGTGAATAGTGTTTTGGTTGCGCCACTCGATAGAGATGCTTCGGTATTTTTCAAATTCATGATCCTCTTTTCTTGGATCGGTTCTTTTTTAATTCCAATTGGACTTTATTTCGTCCTTGATTGGCCGTGGATCTGGTCCGTTTTCTATATGTAATGAAATTTCAAGTAGGTCAAAAAATCGTGTTCCTGAACGAATCAGGAGGTGGAATAATACAATCAATTACGAATCAAGGTCGTTATGTCATTGACGATTCGGATGGATTTGAAAGAGAGTTCCTGCAGTCTGAAATTGCTGCTGTGTATAGCGAGGAGTACAACATCGACGCCGAAGATATTCGTGGGCTAAATGAGGATGAATCATTTTCACGTGCGAAACATCAAATTACAAAAGGGGTGTTGACTGGTTCTCGAAAACCCGTTGAAGTTTGGGAGTTGGACCTTCACATTGAGGAGATTACAGAAACACATTCGGGCTGGTCAAATACGGATATCCTTCGTGCTCAAATGAATGAATTGAAAACCTTCTTTAAAAAGGCGAGAGGCAGACGAATTCGTAAGATTGTCATTATTCATGGTGTCGGTTTGGGGGTTCTCAAAGAGGAGGTACGCTCGTTTTTTCGAAATTTTGAAGGCCTGGAAGTTTATGATGCAGACTTTAGGGAATATGGAAAAGGCGCTACTGGTGTGGAGATTAGTTATTCTAGTCAGTAATTTGCATTGGAGTATTCTATTTTAAATCATTTATTGAAGGTCGGGAATATGCAAAAATGATGAGAATGGCATCTTTGTTATATGAAATATAGTCTTGTAATTATTCTTGTGACTTTATTGCTTAACTCATGTTTTAGCTGGAAAAGTAAAGGCGTAAAAAAATGTATTCGGATTGAAGAAGTGCCTACGGAGGTGGTGAGGCAGTATTCTCAGGTTAATTCTGACTCTGCTACAATACTATCAATTCAATTACTTTCTGATAATAAAGACACTAACCTTGAATTTACTAGATACCTTATCAAGAATAATTTGGACTCTAGTTATTTTGGTGCTTCTACAAAAGACGGCAAAATAGAACATTCAATTGAAGGTGGTCATTACTCGATTTACTTGAGAAATATACATCACCCAGTGTTTAAGGCTGATTCTATTAAGATTGAACCATTCTCCACAACTTCGTTTGAGATTAAATTGGGAATCATTGGAGGATTTATGACCGTGACGGTTCGAGAGTGATCTTACTACTCAATTTCTTTAAACGCACCTACTTCTCTTTTGTAAAGCCTAAATCCGCCTTCATTTTTAATCAATGTGAAATTATTCCATTCATCCAGCGCTAAATAATCAGACTTCGTAATTAAATAAAGAGGTTTGTCAATCTCTCCTTCTAAGAACCATGCAGACGTTTTTTGAATGGGTCTCAAGCCTGGTTTCTGCTCAGCATAGAAATATTGCGCATAGCTTTTGAAGCCATAGCATTCCACGTAGCAATCTTCGTCTTTTAAATCCTTGTAATAGGAAATTGCAGCACCTTGAGTGATCTGTTCAACCTTTGGGATAATCATGAATTGGGCAAGAAGCAGAACAATTGTCGTCGTTCCAGTCATTGTCATTACAAAGTGGACAATTTTATTTTTCTTCAAATAGATTCCAGCAACAATGACTCCTGCAATAAAAATGAGGCCTGCGATAATTTCAAATCCGCTCCAAGGAATACTCTGACTCAATGAATCCAGCGCAAAACCATCTTCCATTCTAGACGTTAAGATTTCCTTATTCATTAGTAGCAGAGGGACAGCTAGAATTGCGGTTCCAATTAAAACTCCCAATGTGAAGAATGCAATTCGAATTGACTTTTTAAAATCATATTCACCCAAACTTACCTTGTAAACGGTTAAAGCAGCCATAAACGATAGCGGAATCCACGTCATAGAAGAGTAATGGATAATCTTCGTTGTGACAATGCTGAACAAGATGAGAACAACCCAAAACAAACAAAGCATCCAAGTGTGAAAGTCAAAAGGGACATTCCATCGGCGTTTGAAAAGTAATGGGAGTGCCAAGATTGAAATAGGGAAACAACCAAAGAAGACAACGATAAAATGGTAGTAGAACGGTTGTGCATGTCCTGCAACATCTGAGCTAAAAAGCTCGGCTTGGTATTCAATGAATTTCTGAATGATCGCTGTGCCGTTGTTGTAAAACTCGATTCCCAACCACGTAAAAATGACCACGAGCAGTCCGGAAAAGAAGCCAGCAATTAATTTAACTTTAGGGAAAGGTTTGAATTTTTTGATGACCAAATAAACGAATAAGGTCAGGCCTAGGAGTAAGAAGCCAACAGGGCCTTTGGTGATGACGCTCAAGCCGCTGAACAATCCTGCGGTAAACGCAAGGCGCATTTTACTTTCATGATCTCCACTAATGACTAGCATCATGAAGTAAATGGACATGAAAATGAAGTAATTGAAAACAGGGTCAATAATTCCTGATTTGAAATAAATATGAGGCAGAATAGTGGCAAAGAAAATCAAGGACCACATTAATCCAAATTTAGCAGAGAAGTGTTTCTTTCCAATAAAATAGAACGAGATTAAATAAATGAAGCCGAAAACTGCATTGGGGAAACGGGCTGCGAATTCATTCACACCAAATAATTTCATTGAAGCCACTTGAAGCCAGAAAAAGAAGGGTGGTTTTTCCCAAAAGGGCTCGAAGTTGATCTGGACTCTTAAATAATCGCCACTGGCCATCATTTCTCTCGCTGATTCAGCAAAATTTATTTCGTCCCAATCAAATAGGTGCGTGTTCCCTAGACCAATAAATAGTATAGCTGACAGCAAAAAAAGGAATAAAACACTCTTTTTGGGATTGTTCGCTAACTGTTCGAATTTTGACATTAATTATTGGCTCCTTTTAGGCGGATAAAGTTAATCGAATTATAGACAATCTTATTGTATTGTGTTCTTGGATTTCAATATTGATTTGTGTGATTTTAACCTGTTGTATTGTGATCGAATCAATTCCGTGTCTTCCAATTGACAATCGTCAAGCGTGAGTTTCAAAATTGAAACAGATAATTTACCTTTTCTATAATCTTCCCTGTATTCTTTCCATTCGCTAGGGAAGAGCAATCCACTTGAAAAGAAGAGCATTGAATAGATGCTGGAATTACCATTGCCGATAAGATAGGCCTGCATTCTAATCTCATCTTGGGATGTCATTCCGTAGCCTAATATCAGATGTTTTAAATCATGATTTTCAAAATTGGGAATTAAGCTTAGATTGCGTTCGTCCAACATTTTTGCAATATCATTCCCAATAGAACTCAATGGTAACGATCGTAATTCATTTAGCTTCTCAGCTTGATTTCCATTTCCATGTAAATATTGAAGAGGCTTTATTACAAGGTAGATTTTAAGCTTTTCAACAAATGAATTCGCCAGGCGACGTCTTATTGAAATCTTTCTTTTTAAATGCAGTGCAATCATTGAATAGTGAATTGATTCAATTAGATACGCTGCAAGTATTGTCTTAGTGCGGAGTTAACACAATTTAGGATTTATCGAATCTGAAGAAAATCTAGGGTAGGTCATCTGAGGATTCCCTTTCAGCAGCTAACGCAGGTCATCTGAGGATTCCCTTTCAGCAGCTAACGCAGGTCATCTGAGGATTCCCTTTCAGCAGCTAACGCAGGTCATCTGAGGATTCCCTTTCAGCAGCTAACGCAGGTCATCTGAG
>JBLHVW010000170.1:0-7101 GCA_047628775.1 Salibacteraceae bacterium
CGCTTAAGCGAAATTCAGGATATTTGGCATTGCACGATTACAAACTTTTGAAAAAAGGCGAAGAAGTTGATCCTTTAACAGTTGACTGGAAATCGATTCGACAAAATGCATTTCCATATCGAATTCAACAGCAACCTGGCCCGAGAAACAGCCTTGGAGTTATCAAATTTGATTTCTATAACGAACACAGTGTTTACTTCCATGACACGCCTAGCAAAGGGTTGTTTGGAGCAGATGTAAGAGCCTATTCCCATGGGTGCATGAGGACTCAAAACCCTGTTGCTTTGGCCAAGGCAATTCTCGATTTTGATTCAATTCCTTACAGAAGGAATGATGTGATTTCGGATACGTTGGACAGTCTGCTGGCACGTTCAACGAACATTGAAGTTGGATTGCTTGAAAGAGTTCCTATTTACATTGATTATGTAACTGTTGCCAGGTTAAATCAGCGCATGGTAACGTACTTAGACATCTACGGAAGAGATGAAGAATACCTCAGGATAATGCGCGAGTAGAACACAAAAATTCGGTAGATTTGTTGAAAAAAAAATATGCCGATAATTTCACCTTCAGTTTTATCCTGTGATTTCGCAAACGTTCAGAGAGATGTCGAAATGATCAATCAATCGGAGGCAGATTGGTTTCATATCGATGTAATGGATGGTGTTTTCGTTCCAAACATTTCTTTTGGATTCCCAGTTTTAAAAGCCATAAGCAAACACGCAACTAAAACGATTGACGTTCACTTAATGATCGTAAATCCTGATCAATATGTGGAGGAATTTGCAAATGCTGGCGCTGATATTTTGACCGTTCATTATGAGGCTTGCACCCACTTGCACAGAACCATTCAATTGATAAAATTACATGGAATGAAAGCCGGTGTTGCTTTAAATCCTCATACCAACGTCGAGGTTTTGAACAATGTAATAGAAGATTTAGACTTGGTTTTAATAATGTCAGTAAACCCTGGTTTTGGTGGGCAAAAGTTCATTCAAAATGCAATCAATAAAGTGGCTCAGACGAAATTGTTAATTGAGCAAACAGGAAGTAAAGCAATTATTGAAGTCGATGGAGGTGTTAATTTAGAGACTGGAAAACAACTTGTTGATGCAGGAGCTACGGCGCTTGTTGCAGGTAGTTTTGTTTTTGGATCTGGCAATCCTTCTGAGACGATTTCTAACTTGAAAAGTTTATAAAACCCTCATTTCCAACAATGCTAGAATCAATTGCGGCTTGTTAATTCTGGCATACTTTTTTCTTATTTAAATGCAGCGTAGTTCAAATTAAATATAAAGGGGTTGAACCTCGTAACAAATTGGTTGTATATTCGTTACAAGTAGTATGAAATTATTAAGTTCCATATCGATCGTTTTACTCAGCTTTGCTGCAGTATCACAAACAGGTGGTAACCTGGAAGAAAGAGAAGATAGACTCGATAGTTTATTGACGAATCTTCGTGATGCTAAAAACAACGACGAAAGGAAAGAGCGAAACCTCAATTTTAAGGCAGAACTCGAATCATTTGTGGACATCCAAGGTGCTTTCGACTACAAATTCACGAAGCTTCAAACAGTTGGCGTTATTGACAGTCCAGACAATTTGGTTCGAATAATCAACTGGAATGTTGAGCTCGATGATTTGAGTCACGAATACTATTGTTACGTTCTTCGGTTCGATAAGAAAAAATATTTACATACTGAGTTGAAAGATGTATCCTTCGGGATGCCATCTCAACCACCGGGAATGGTTACTCAAGACAATTGGTATGGCGCTCTTTATTACAAGATCATACCCATTCAAAAAGGGTCGCGCACAATGTATACTTTGATTGGCTGGGATCACAATTCTCCTTTAAGCCAAGTGAAGTTGCTGGATGTGATGTATTTTTCTGGTTCAAATGTCAAATTGGGGAGTCCAGTGTTTAAAATTGGAAGAACAACGCAGTACAGAGTTTTCTATGAGCACTCGAAAAAAGTAAATATGTACATTAATTATGAAGACAATCGTTCTCGTATAATGATGGACCACCTTTCTCCTGAATCTCCTGCTTTAAAAGGTTTCAGATCTTATTACGTTCCTGATTTATCATATGATTCATTTACATACAAGGACAACAAGTGGGTTCTCAAAGAAGATGTTATTGGTGTTAACAGGTCTGAAGGTGAAGATCAATCAGTTGTAGTTCTAAACAACGAAACGGGTGAACTCGAAAGACGTGAAATCGAAAACCAATGGTTAACGCCAGATGATATAAACGCGCCAGGAGGCGGTACTGCCCATGTTGCAGTTACTCCAAAAGAGCGAGAGATTGAAGGCAAAAAAACAGTTAAGGAGACAAATGAGCTCGATTCTAGAATTAACAAACGCGACAAACGTGACCCAAACGCCTTGTCTTCATTTGGCAAAAGCAAGAAAGCTGCGCGTAAATTAAAACGAGAAAATCGAAGGCGAAATAGAAAGAACTAATCCTATTCTATAAAAGTCTAAAATGTTGATAACGAAATGGTAACTTGTTTAATTTACATGTTGAAATATACCTACAGTTTAATCATTTTTGTTCTTTCGTTGGCTAAATATTTTGTACTTTAAAAACCACTATACGAGCAAATCATCTTAATCATGAGCAAGAACCTTTATATCGTACCCTACGATTTCACTCCAGTAAGCCAAAAAGCCTTAGAATATGCACTGTTTTTAGTAAAGCACGTTGAAATAGAAATTTTACTTCTTCATTTGGCTCCAGACAAACCGAAGGGAATGGTAATGAAGAAAAAGCTGGATGACCTCAAAGAAACGATCAAAGCGCCAATTGGAGTTGAAATTACTGCTCTTACTCGTGTAGGTAATATTTTTACTGATATTGGAAAGATTGCTAAAGAAAAGCATGCACAATTAATTATCATGGGAACACACGGCAAACGTGGATTGCAAAGCTTAACGGGTAGTTATGCAATGAAAGTTGTCACAAGTGCAGAGTGCCCGTTCTTGATTGTTCAGAAGGAGACCAAAATTGAAGAAGTCAAGAACGTAATTGTACCTATAGATTTAACGAAGGAAAGCATGCAAATTATCAATATTGCTGGCGACATGGCACACATGCTAAAAGCAAAAGTTCACGTATTGGCTGAAAAGCAAACGGATCAAATACTGAACCAACGAATTGTAAATAGAATTTCAATTGTAAAAGATTCTTACGAAGAACGCGAGAACGACGCTGAAGTGCACATGGTTAAAAAAGGCAATTACGGAAAGCGAATTATAGAGCACGTAAAAAATAATGACGGTGGAATGATAGCAATTGCCTACCATACTGAGAGTCTTCTCCCACAATTTGATAGCTTTGCACCAAACTTGATGATGAACAAGGAAGCGTTACCGTTTTTGGTCGTGAATTCTAAATTAGCATCATCGCTTTATTTCTGATACTCAATGAACATAGGAGAGATTAACGAGCTAAAAATACTTCGGTTCACATCCGTTGGTGCTTATCTTGCTGACGAAAATGACAACGATGTCCTTTTACCCAATAAATATTTAACAGAAGGCTTAGAAATTGACGATTTGGTCAAAGTCTTTGTCTATAGAGATTCTGAGGATCGAGCAGTTGCTACAACTGAACGTCCATATATTGAAATGCACAAATTTGCCTACTTAAAAGTTAAGGAGGTTAATTTTTATGGTGCTTTCGTTGATTGGGGACTTGAAAAAGATCTTATGGTTCCTTTCAAAGAACAAAACTTGAAGTTCGAAGAAGAGCGGTATTATTTAATTTATTTGGATCTAGATGAATCGACAGATCGTTTGTACGGTTCTGCGAAGACAAATAAATTCCTGAATGAGTGCCAAGAGGAATATGATCCAGAAGAGCTTGTGGACATGATGATTTGCGATACGACAGATTTAGGTGTCAAGGTCATCGTTGAAGGAGTCTACTCTGGTTTAATTTTCAAGAACGATATTTCAAGGAACTTAAAACGAGGTGAGCACACCAAAGGTTATGTTGTAAAAGTTCGCGAGGACGGAAAGCTTGATGTGCGCTTGGATTTAACAGCTAGAGATAAAATTGCTGGTTCAGCAGGAGAATTGATGGAAATTCTTAGAGCAAAGAAATACATTCCGTTGACTGATAAAAGTGCACCTGATGAAATCCGTGAAACTGTTGGTATGAGTAAGAAAACCTTCAAGCAAGCAATTGGGAACCTTTACAGATTGAGATTGATAAAGCTTGAAGAATCAGGTGTTTATTTAATTGAGAACGATAAAGATTAGCAGTAGCTCACTTACAACGAAAGCATTTCTTTGAAGCGAATCGCTTGTCGGCGAGAAATATCGACCTTCTCCCCTCCTTTTATTCCTCCTTCGAGGTCGCCTTTCAATTCTACCTGTAATCCGCCATTGAACCAATTTTCAATGTTTTGAACCCATTCTAGATTAATCATGAATTTTCGATTGGCTCTAAAGAAGTGCTCGGGATCCAAGCGTTCTTCAAAGCTATTCAACGACCTTAAAATCAATGGTCGGTTCTTTCCAAAGTATACTTTTACATAATTCCCGTCAGACTCCAACATTCGAACTTCAGACAATTGAATGAAATAACACTTTTCCCCATCCTTAATAAACACCTTATCCTTAACAGTTAACTGACGTTCTTTCCGAGCCATTTTCGATGAGGTCAACGATTCATATTCGTGATCGTCTTCTTTTTTCAATTTATCCATTGACTCACCAAGCCGTTCTGGGTCAATTGGTTTCAGAATATAATCGAGAGCCTTCACTTCAAAAGCTTTCAAGGCATATTCATCGTAGGCCGTTACAAAAATAACATGAGGAATTTCCTCTAATTTTTTAAGCATTTCAAAACCAGTCATCCCTGGCATATTCACATCAAGGAAAACCAAATCAGGTTTCATTCTTTCAATGATTTCAATTCCTTCATCACCATTTTTGGCTTCAGCAACAATCTCAACTTCAGGATACTCGCTTAAGATAGACTTCAATTCCTCTCTAGCCAAACGCTCATCGTCGATAATAACAGTCTTAAATACCTTCATTCTTAAAGCTCATTTTTGCGTAAACATAACCGTCAACTTCTTTTATACTGAATGAAGCTGCGTCACCATATTGTAATGCCAATCGTTGTTTGATATTTTGAATACCAACTCCTAAATCAACAACTTCCTTTAAATCACCTGAATTTATAACTTCTAAGAAAACAGTATTTGATTCTCTATAAGCTCTAATTTTCACAACACCTCCTTCTTTCAAATTTGAAATCCCATGTTTAATAGCATTTTCAACCATCAATTGCATTGAAAAAGGCGGAATTTCAAAATGTTCCAATTCGTTATCAATCTGCCAATCCACTTGCAATCGCTCTTCGAATCGAATTTTTTCAAGATCTAAATAACTTTTTGCAATCGAAAGTTCGCTTTCGAGCTTAACCAAATTCTCTTTCCCTAAAACTAAGGATTGACGCAATAGATTGGAGAGGGTAGTAATAGAAATTTTCGCCTTACTTGGTTCAATATCAATCAATGCACGAATGCTGTTCAATGAATTAAATAGGAAGTGTGGATTCAATTGCGATCTCAAATTCTTCAATTCACTTTCTTTATTACTTGCCGCAAGTTCCAAATTTGAAATTTCCTGTTTTCTAGATTTCTGGAAGAAGTGATAAGTAAAATAAATAGCGTTCCAAAACAGCACCAAAACCAGCACAGCAAATATTGTTACGATAATCGCAGACACCTCATTATTAATGCCTTCACCACCAATAAATCCAGATAAATAATCTGTGCCTACATCAATTCCCGCAATAAAAATTGAGGAAATAAAGGATGATAAAATCAATCTTGGTAGCAAACGTGGAAGACGCAATTCAAGCCAGCCCATTTTAATAATAATCACTCTTTGGATATGCGTGATCAATATTCCAGACAGAATCAGTGACAGAATATTCATCATGAATAAAGACGTTACTTTCTCTGGGCTATTCGTATATACAGATAACGTAAGCAGAGAACAATAAGCTGTCCATCCGAAGAGTTGCGCTGGCCAATAAAATTTCTTTGCATTTAACACACTGCAAATCTATAATTATTGAATGGTTAATTGCCTTCTTTAGGATAATAGGATATTATCAATGCTACATGGAATAATTTCAATTTGGAATGTTTTTTGACATCTTTGCGCTATGCATCTTTTGTTGTTCTTCTTTTTAGTGTTCCCGTTTCTTTCGAGCGGACAAACGTATTTCAAAGACCATTTTGGAGGAACAGTCGGATTGGTAGTCAATTTTGGAACGCATGTGAACTCTGCAGGGATCAATATCAAAGGGTATTATACGGATTACTTCGTCCAAGTCAATGCGGGGTCCACATTCTATTTACACCATTCCAGCTATGGAGGCAGAAGGCATTTTTGGGAAAACAGGAATGCACTTGGGTTGGTTTTGTTGGCTGGAAAACGAACCAGTCAAATTGATTTTCAATTGGACGGGCTCAGTCACCAAACGCCTTTTGATTACGGAGTTGGATTTAACTATCTTCTTTATGTCGACAACAAAGGAACTTCTCAAGCTTCAGGTGGCTTTGGTTTTCATATAAAAGACGTTTCGATCTACCACGAGAATGATGTTTTTGGAGGACGGGCAAAGGACCGCTTCAGAACGGGGCATTTTTATGTTTCCTATTTATACAATGATTTCAAATTTGGAGCAGGAATCAACCTTTGGACTGGAGATTCACAACAATCAGAATGGCAAAGAACACCTCTTAAAGGAGTCCCATCTGGATTCAAAGACATCACGAAAAATCCGTATGGAAAAACCACCCATGGCAATGTATATGGAAGCGTTATTTACAATTTACCATACGGTCAAGATGTTTGTTTAAAACTTGGGTTTGATAGCGAGCAGGCCCGACATATAATCCAAAACAGACTCATTCATGATTCAGGCAGATTCGTTGGAAGATCAGCACCGCACTACCCTAGACAAGACAAAGACGGAAATCTTGTTTTTGATAAAGATCAAGTTCGTCCGGCAAAACCATTTATTCAATTTGGAATGAACGATAATTGGAGTGATTAATTTTCAAT
>JBLHVW010000171.1:0-7009 GCA_047628775.1 Salibacteraceae bacterium
TAATCAGGTCATTACATATATCGTTTGTTTTCTTTTCGTTATTTATAACAACGAACTCAAATGCTCAATCCGTAAAAGATTCAATCCGTTGCACGGAATACATGGATTTATTTGACGAATATGAGTATCAGGACACACTTCTGGCTAGAATATATGCTGACTCGATAATGTATTTTGCTAAGAAATACAAAAGCAATTGGTTACTGGGAAGGGCGTATCAATACAAGGGGTGGTATTTTCAGGATCGAGCTAAATTCCAAACGGCCAACAGTCATTTTTATAAATCATTAAGTTACCTGCGCAAGGCCAAAGACGCTCAAGGTGTTGCGGATGCGTATGGAAATTTGGGAAATTCATACTTGGACGTCGATGAATATCAGAAAAGTTTAAATAGTCAGTTGTTATCGCTTACGGCTAATGAAAATATTTTAAAAGGCAATCCAACAGGTGATGCCTTGCTCAATGCGAGAAGGGGAGTGACGTATGCACTTAGTAATATTGGTGAGGTGTTTGGTGAAATTGGGATGTACGAAAAAGCACTCGAATACGAATACCGGAGTTTGAATTATGAAATAGAAGCAGGAAGTAAAAAAGGGGAGGCCATCTCCTACAACGCAATAGCTAAGCTTCATAAGGAGTTTGGGGTTTCGGATAGTTCAGAATTCTATTTCCTGAAAGCGATGGAGATTTATAAGAGAATCCCCAATCAATATGGGTTTTCGAGCACATTAATGGAGTATTCAACACTTGAAGGATCCAACTTGACTGAGGAGCGTAAGATTGAAATGATCAACCAGGCACATCAGATTCGAATTGACATGGGAGACGCTCACGGAGAAGCTGAAGTTCTGGTTGAAATCTGTAGCATTTATTTCGATGATCTATCAACGGATAGTTTGAGCAGCATGCTGGAGCGCTGTTATGAAATTATTGAGACCGAAGAATTAGAATCATTTCGAGAGGACTATTTTAAGATTTATTCGAAGTACAATTCCAGATTGGGGAAATTTCAATCAGCCTTTTTTGCTCTTGAAAATTACCTTGAACTCAAGGCTGTGTCAGACGAAAAACAACGGACCCATGATTTGATTGTAGGAGATGTAAAATATCAATTAGAGAACAAATATTACAACGACAGTCTTCAGTCACAAAATGAATTTGCTGTTAAAGAAACGAAACATGCGAAGGATATAGCCTACATCCAAAATGCAGTTTATCTTGGCGTAATTGGATTTATTGTTCTCATTGTATCGCTGTTTTATTTTATCGGGTCGAATCGGAGAAAGAATAGATTAAATGTAATTTTATCAGAAAAAAACACGGTAATTCAAGAACAAAAATCGGTCGTGGATGAGAAGAATCAATCCATCTCAGATTCTATTAATTATGCCCGGCGTTTGCAGGCGGCAATTTTACCAACATCTGAACAAATCAATCAATTTTTACCAAACAGTTTCTTGTTCTTTAGACCAAAGGATGTTGTAAGTGGTGATTTTCACTGGTTTGAAAACAAAGGAGACTTGATTTTCCTAGCCGTTGCGGACTGCACTGGACATGGGGTTCCTGGAGCAATGGTAAGTGTTGTTTGTAGTAACGCACTCAACCGTACGGTGAATGAATTTGGATTGATTCGCCCCAAAGATATTTTAGATAAAACTCGAGAGTTGGTCATCGATACTTTTGCGAAAAGCGGCGATAAAGTGACGGATGGGATGGATATATCATTGGTTTCAATTAACAAGAAAACGAGACAAGTTGTTTTTGCAGGAGCGCACAATTCCCTTTGGATTATTCGCGATTCAGATAAAATAGATCCTTCCCTATTCGAAGAAAGAAGGTTGATGAAAGGAGACAAAAGATCATTGATTGAATACAAAGGGGACAAGCAGCCGGTTGGACTTTATGCCGAGCTCAATAAATTCAGTGAGGTTGAAATTGACCTCGATGAGAACGACATTCTTTATTTATTTTCGGATGGATTGATTGATCAATTTGGCGGAGAGAAAGGAAAGAAATTTAAATCTGTTCCATTCAAAAAAGGACTTCTCGAAAACTGTGAATTACCAATGGCAATGCAGAAAACAAAATTGGTCAAAACATTCGATGACTGGCAAGGTGACCAAGATCAAATTGATGACATCTGTGTAATGGGGTTTAGAGTGCTGAATTAAGCGTTTTAACCATCCATAAGTCACAGGCGAAATGGCCTGAATTTCCCATCGGTTTATTAAGAGTTGTATACCCCAATTTTTCATAGAGCCCAACGGCGTTGTTCAATTCAGGCATGGATTCCAAATAGATTTGAGTGAAACCCAAATTAACAGCTGCTTCGGTACACATTTCCATGAGTTTCTTCCCGATTCCTTGACCGCGGAGTTCTTTGCTTAAATAAAGCTTTACCAGTTCTACGCAATTTTTTGGCAATCCTTCCGTAGGATACAATCCGCAACCTCCTAATATCTGATCTCCCTGTTCAACAACCCAATAGCACGAATTATTCACCTTGAATAAACCGAAGAGCTTGTCCGTTGTTGGATCCGTGAAAACAGTTCCCGGTTTGTTCATTCCATGCTCAGTGAGAACGGATCGGATGAGTCCAGCTAATTTGACGTTGTCCTTTTCTTCTATCGGACGAATTACTATTGACATTAGAGCTTGATGAATTTTCTAGAAATTGTTTGTCCGCTGCTTATCGCATTGATGAAATACGTTCCAGAAGTCAATGATTCAATATTGATTGAATTGACACCTGTTCCTGCAAGTTGCTTTCTACCACTAAGATCAACGATTTCATAGCGTTCAATAGCTTGATTTGATTTGATCGTTAGAACGTTTGTCGCGGGGACAGGGTAAACATTAAATTCAATTAATTCCGATTGGTCAATATCCAAAATTGGATTGTTTCCCGGCAATGTAATCTGCGACGGATAGGCAGTACTATGGTGCACGTCAATAGTTGCAATGTTCCCCGTTCCTGTTTGATACATCGTGCCTCCATCTTGTAAGTTCACATTCCATCGAATGGAGCTGTTTCCACCAATATAGACCTTGATTTTATGCCCTGCCAACCACGTATAATTTGTAAAAGGCAATTCGATTTGAACAGGATAAATTTCACCTGGCGTCATGAAAACTTCATCCGCAGCAAAGTATCCATTTCTGAACCTCATTCTTTGCGCGCCCTCTGTAATCAACATGTTTCTGTTGTCGGGATAAACATCAACCAATTGCACCATAATATCGCAATCTGCTTGATCTGCTTCAATGTAAAGATCTAAGGTAACACGTCCTGAAATGGCTATGTCGTTCGGAAGATCGAAGGTTTCAAAAGTGACGATATCGCTTCTAGATGCATTGTTAATCTGATCATGAGGTCCTTGTGGCAATGCTGGATGTAAATTTGCACCTCCAATTGTCGGAGCAGGATTACTCGGGTCTGAAACGAATTCCGTTGAGGCAACACCAGAACTATTCGTTAATTTATTGAATTCATTGAAGTAAAGAACATCGGACATAGGTTCGTCAATCGTTGAAGCATTTGATGAATTCCACGTATTTGCTCCCAACTCGTAATAGGTTATTTTGTTTGTGTTTTGCCAATTGTTCGGAGTGTCCAATAAATAATATTCAAAGAAATCCCAAGCCATTGTATCGCTCATAAATTCAGCATTTGGATACGTCAATTCTCCTTGGGTAGAAGTGCCGACATAAGCCGCACCGTTTCCCCCATGCACCCATGGACCAACCAAAAGATATTGCTCGTCTTGCACATTTGCTTGAGCAGAATTACGAGTCGCTTCGTACCATGTCATCATTTTATCGATGTTATGATCGTACCAACCTCCGATTTGAAGTGTCGGAATTTGAATGTCTGAAGGATACCAAGAACCGCTTTCAACGAAGGCCCAAACATTGCTATAATACGTGTTCGCTAAAACCAGTGGAGATAATCCATAACCAAGTGCGTCTAAAGTATTGAGTCGCGCTTCTTCGAGAACTCCACCCGTAAAATAACTATCATAAGAAGTGTGAGGATGCGCAACCAATGGAACGGCACATGTATGGTTCGGATGCTGCTCTCTTGCAGTCAAATATTGAACGACACCCAACGCAGAAGGTCCCCAAGTTCCTATTCTGTCCAAATGCCAAGGTTGATCAACAATCCATTCGCAGATGTCATATCCATCTTCTCCTCTTTCAAAATTACTTAAGTCTGCACCGCTTGAACCATAAAACCCACGCCAGTCGGCAATAACCCAGGCAAATGGTTGAGAATCTAGATTGAGGCCAACACCTAATGGTAAAAAAGTCTCAAAATTATCCTTGTTGTACGGTGTTTGAATTAAAATGACTTCGCATGCAATTGCACCCGCTGGAATATAAACATCAATTTCAAGGAATTCTCCGTCTCGCATTGGAATCATGATGTCGTCAAACGTTGGTGCGGGCTGTCCAAAAGAGGAAGAGTATAGAATTAGAAATGCAATTATGAGCTTGTTTTTCAACATAGTAATAGAGGATAAGTTACACGTAAAATTACGACCTTTCCGTAGAATGTCCAATGAATCAAATGAAATATTAATGACAATTAAAAAATTAAATCAACGGAAATAGGATGGTGAATTTTGTTCCTTTAGCACTAGAGTCAATTTTGTATACGCCATCAATTTGGGAAACTAAAGTGTCCACTAAATCCAAGCCCATTGTGTCATTGGATTCACGCGGAGTAAATCCAATTCCATCATCCTCAACAATGAATTCATACTGATCTTCTTTCTTCTTGAGCGAAATTTTAATAGTACCTGTTTGATCTGGAAATGCATGCTTTAATGAATTAACGATCAATTCATTTAAAATAATTCCAAAAGGCACAGATAAATCCATATTGAAATGAACAGCATCCAAGTCAATAGTAAGATTGATAATTTCATGAACATTAAATGAATTAAAGAGCTGATGTGTAATTTCATCGATGTATAAATTCATATCGATTTCAGCAAAAACACCTTTGTTGTAAAGCTGTTCGTGAATTATCGACATTGACTGAATTCTATTTTGACATTCTCGAAAGGCTTCTTTTTCAACTTCTCCAGTAGATGTGTTTGCATGAAGACTTAGTAAACTCGAAACAATTTGAAGGTTGTTTTTCACCCTGTGATGCACTTCTTTCAAGAGAACTTCTTTTTCGAGATTACTTCGCTTAATTGTCTCGTTTGAGAATTGGAGTTCATTGACCGTTGTTTGCAGCTCCTTAGTGCTTTCTGCAATACGAGATTCCAATTCATCTTTATACTTACGAAGGCTTTCGTGAGATTTTACTTGGTCTAGTTTAACGGAAACCATGGAAGCGATAGTTTCCAGAATTTCCACATCTTGTTCTTTAAAATAGTATTTTTCCGCATGTTCAGAATCGATAACACCAATCACTTCTCCATTGGAAATGATAGGCACTGCTATTTCAGAAAGACGTGCCAAATAATCTACCTGATAACGAATGTCCTCTGAGGTGTTGTGAATCAATTCAGATTTCCCATTCAATGCAACACTCCCACAAATCCCTTCACCCATTCTTAGTGTTATTGGGTTTTCAATATCAAAATCGACAAGGTTTTTGGCTCCCAGAGCCGCAGCCTGATAAATTCTGTCGCGCTTTGAATTAACCAAGTAAACGATGCAGTCTTCATAGCCCAATTGTGCGACAGCATGTTTTGTAATCGCCCAAATTACTTCATCAACAGTGTTGAGGTGTAAAAGTTTTGTGGCAAATGAATTAATAACTTCTAGGAAATGGGCTTTCCTTTTTAGCGTTTCTATGTCGGTCTGGTTAAAGATACATTGGGTTTTCTGCGAAGTTAAGTATAAATAGCATTAATGGTGATAAACAAGCTTTTGAAAACAAGTTAATTACGAGATCATGATTTCAGGTTAAATGCACCTGTCAAGAGGCCAATTAAAAACGTCGAATTCAACTTTTTTTATAGATGTTTAGTGGGCGGTTTAAACGCTTTATAAATCATTTCACCTTCTTTTCAAACCATAAATTCCGAACCCTTCCGTTCGATGCATAAAATCCAGTGATGTTTCCTTGGTCGTCTCTTGTGAAATCGATGGATGAGAAGGACCAAGAAGTACTTCCGAATACATCTGGACGCTGCGGAATTAAAGCAATTTTAGAAAGGCGTGGGTGCATCATGAAAAGGACGTTTGACTCGTTACTAAGAATATATTCCGAACTGAGTTCTTCGCTGTAAAATGAGCCAATAAATTGATCCAAATCTACGAATTCAGGTTCAAAATTAATATGCTTGTTCATTCTAGTAATGCTGCCGTTTTGATAAAATTTGATGAGGTTAATTTCACCGCTTCCTTTGCTGTTTTCTGAATGAAACGAAAGCTTTGCCTTCGAGCCTTCGATTTGAAACATCGAATTTGATTCTGGAATTAATTTGAATTTTTCTTGTCCAGATAATTCGCCAAATAGTTTTCCGTTCGCAGTTGTGATAGACATCACGACTCCAGGCTGTAGATCATATTCACCGGTATAGCTCGCTAGAAGATCCTGTGTAACCTTGATCTTTGCTATTTGTTTGGGCAGCTGAACTTTCTTTTCGGCAACATAACTTTCAGACAAATAGAGGTCTGTGATTTGGTTCGCAATTCTGGAAGAAGAAAAAGAGCTTTCGTTTCCAAAGACAATTACGGCAAACTTTTCATTCGGGAACCGCGAAATTTGAGATCGGAACCCAGCATCTGAACCTCCGTGCCCAACTTTGTATAATCCATTGTAAGTGTCAATGGATTGGCCCAATCCATAATTAGTAGAATCTCCATTGTTTAAAACGCCTTTGACTTCCATTTTTCGAAGAGATTGTTGAGTTCCGACTTTTGGGTTCTCAAAATTCATTGCCCATTTTGCAAGGTCTTCAGGTGTCGTAAAAAGACTTGTCGCGCCCGGAATAGCATAACTTAATTTACTTTTCTGGTAGTTGTGTCCGTCTTTATAATAAGA
>JBLHVW010000172.1:0-6972 GCA_047628775.1 Salibacteraceae bacterium
TGATTTCAACGATTTGAATCTTGTCCTGAGAATGCAATGCCAATCGCTCGTTCGGTTTGTTGTGGTTCTTTAGTCGATCGTTTAAAAATTGGTATTTGTCATTTTCATTGATTCCAGATTCTCTAAACTTCTTCAGAGCCTCCGTTAATTCGTCTGGATCGATCGGTTTCAAGAGGTAGTCAATCGCCGCATAACGGAACGCCTTTATTCCATGCGCATCCGAAGCCGTAATAAATATGATTTTGAATGAAATATCCGACAGTAAATCGAGTAAATCGAAACCGCTTCCGTCTTGCATTTGAATATCGAGAAACAAAATGTCTGGCGTCAAGTTCTTCAATAATTTTGCACCTTCAACAACGCCGCTTGCTTCACCAATGACTTCAAAATCTTTGGCATACGTCGCTAAATCCTGCTTTATCGTTGTTCGAGCTTGCTCAATATCATCAATTATTATTGCTGTGTATTTTTTCATTTCAGTCTATTGGTAAACGAATAATTACTCTAGTTCCAGTGGCCTTTCCATCCTCGTACGAATCGATGATTTCAAGTAGTTTTATAGTTCCTCCCACGTCGAATTTGCGCAATCGATCTTCTGTAACACTCAATCCTGCTGAGGTGTGGTAGGTTTCCTTGCTCGCTTTGTTAATCTCTTCTGCGGCCTTTCTTCCGATTCCGTTGTCTTCAATCACGCATTTTAAAATCCCTCCCGTTTCCACAAATTTCAGGTTGATTTGACCTTTGTCATCCTTATCCGTTTTCCCTTTCATTCCGTGTTTGATGGCATTTTCCACGAAGGGTTGAATCAACATTGGCGGGATATTTATGAAATCAGATTCCATGTTCTTGTCCATTTCGACGGTGTACTCAAAGCGGCCGCCGTTACAGAATTGTTCAATGAGCAAATAGTTCTCAAGCGTATTGATTTCTTCTTCCAATGTGATTTCCGTTTTTCTGGAATTGTCCAAAATTTGCCGCATCAAACGAGAGAATTTCGCAAGGAAATAACGCGCTTTGGTTTCGTCTCCCGTTCCAATTAAACTTTGAATGGAATTCAAGGCATTGAAGATAAAGTGCGGGTTCATTTGCAAACGCATGGCTTTTTGTTCCAACTCCAGAACCTCCATTTCAAACTCTACTTCACGCTGTTGCAGGAGGGCTTTCCGTCGCACACGATTCGTTCCAATCTTGTAGATCGCAAGTAGAATGAGTAAAATCCCAAGGCCAATAAGCACTTTGAACCAAACCGTTTTCCAATACGGCGTCTCGATTTCAAAGGCATACACCAAGGGTTTCTCGTTCCAGATTCCGTCTTCATTTGAAGCCTTCAACAAGAATCGATAGTTCCCCGGATTTAAATTCGAGTACAAAATACTTCGGTCTTTTGAGGGGGGAGACCATTCTTCATCAAATCCTGCTAATTTCCACTTGTACATCACGCCTTCTGGGCGTTTCATGTTGATTCCTAGGAATTCAAATGTAATGTGATTTTGATGGTAAGGAAGAAACAGTGGTTTTCGTTGTTTTCCAAATTCAAGTGCGTTTTCTTTAGCGCCAAGAATCGATTCGTAAAAGAGTTTGATGTCCTTAAAAGAAAGAATAGGAGAGTAGACGTTCTTTACCAACTCAGATGGATTGAACTTACAAAGGCCGTTGATTGTTCCAAACCAAATTGATTCATTTTTATCTGTCCAAACGGAATTTTGACAGGTTTCAACGCCTGTGAACCCGTCTAGTTTTCCATAATGCTTGATCTGCTTTTGACTTCCGTCTTTGTTGAGGTAAATGTAATCGAGTCCCTTTTCCGTTCCGACAATAATATTCCCATCATTGTCAGTGTTAAGAAGGTAAACATTGTTTGATTTTAATCCTTGGTTTTGGGTTAGGAATCGCTTTTTTTTCGTGTTTTTGTAGAGGTCATACGCGCAAATTCCGCTGCCGGCCGTTCCAATCCACAAGCGACCATTTTTGTCTTCCGTTAATGAGCGAATGAAGTTCGATGAAAGGTGTTTATCTTTGTTAAGATGAATAATCGTTTTCTGATTCTTATCCAAACAACCAACGCCATTGTCCGTTGTTCCATACCAAAGCCTGTCTCGTTTGTCGAAATGCAAGCTTGTGATTCTATTTGACAACAAACCGTCCCGAAACATCCAGTTTTCAACCAAATAGTTTCCATTTTGATCAGAGATTTTAACGATTCCCGTTCCGGCGGTTGCGATCCAAATATTTCCTTCTTTATCGGCTTTAATTTGTTTGACGTAAGCGCGCTTCAATTCCTCAATGAGCGTGAACTTCTCATCTTTATAAACATAAACGCCGTTTCCATCCGTTCCTAACCAAATATTGCCGTTTTTGTCTTCTCCAATCGCTTTGACTTTTACATTCTTAAATCCATTTCCACCGTGGAAATTTAGAACTTCTTTTCCGGTGAATACACTAACGCCCTTTTGAGAATTCCCAACCCATAATTGATTTTTACGATCGCGAAAAACACTGTAAATAAAGTTTCCAGCCAATCCCGATTTCGTATCGTAATTTGTGAATTGTTTGCCCAAATAATGGCAAATTCCACCTCCTGATGTTCCGAACCAGAAATTGTCATTGTGGTCTTGAATAATACACCGAATGTGATTGTTACTCAAACCCTCATTTTCACTGATCGAAGTAAACGTTTTGGAAGATCGATCGTAATAGATGACACCACTTCTTAGCGTTGCGATCCATAAGTTTTGACTTGAATCGGAATAGATATCCAAAACCGTTTTTCGATACAATTCGTGGTGAAAGTCAATTCGATAAAAAGAATCCCCATCGTGGCAATACATTCCGTCTCCATAAGTCCCAATCCATAATTTACCATCCGCATCTTTTGTTAGCGTGGTAATGGCGTTCCCCATATACCTCGATTCTTCCTTGTAAATCCGTTTCTTCCCCTTGTAAAAGCTGTAAAGTCCTTTATCCGTTCCGATCCATATTTTGTTTTGATTTCCGATGAGCTCAACCCAAATCGAGGTGGATTGGAGTTCGTTAATTCCTACATCCTTTCCAATCTGACTGGCTCTATTGTTTATTACTTTGAAGATTCCTTTGTTTGTTGCGAGAAAGATCTGATCCGCTTCAGTGATAAAGATATCCCGCACAACAGCCGATTGTAAATCGCCAAAATCGATTGTTGTAAAATTCTTTCCGTCATAGAAACAAAGGCCACTATTGGTTCCAATCCAAATTCTATTTTTTGAATCTTCTTCGATATCGTTTATGATGTTGTTCGGCAATCCATCTTGATCCGTGTAGGACTTGAATTCGAATCCGTCAAAAACACTGATTCCACCGCCGCGCGTTCCAAGCCATAGATTTCCCATTTTATCTTGGTGTGCCGCGTAAACCTGTGATTGGCCCAAACCATCTTCCACATTGTAATTTCTGAAATTGTATTGCTGAGTTAATCCAAAGAAAGGAAGAAGTAAAAGACAGATCAGTAAATAGCAATAGCGAATTCTCACGGTTGGATTTTAGATAATCAAAGATAAAAAACGCTTTCGACTATATCGCATACGAATAATAGGAAGGCCTAAATGAACCGAAAACGCTTGCATACATTTAGATTAAAAGAGGTGTATGTTAGGACAAATGTTGATTTATCGCTTCAATCTGAAGAAAGAAATAAGATGGTGGAGGAACAGAATCGTGTTGTTTTCCCTTTCTGTCTTCGTGATTTGGTATGTCGATTGTTTACCCGATGAGTTATTCGATGATAGCACATCTACCGTTTTGTTGGATCGAAACGGACAATTATTGGGAGCGCATATTTCCGAGGATGAGCAATGGCGGTTTGAAGAACTAAAAAAAGTCCCGTATAAATTCAAAACGTGCATTATTCAATTTGAAGACCGCGGATTTTATGGCCATTGGGGTGTAAGTGCGAAAGGAATTGGCCGAGCAATTTCTCAAAATTTGCAGGCAGGAAAACGCGTGAGTGGTGGAAGTACGTTAACCATGCAACTCGTTCGATTGTCGCGAAAGAACCCACCACGAACGTATTCAGAGAAAGTGTACGAAATGATTCTTGCCTCTCGAATTGAATTCAAATACTCCAAGAGTGAAATTTTACGATTGTATAGTTCCCATGCACCTTTCGGGAGTAATGTTGTAGGTCTGAATGCTGCTTCATGGAGGTTTTTCGGAAGGCCACCAAATGAATTGAGTTGGGCAGAATCCGCGACGCTTGCCGTTTTACCGAACGCTCCAGGGTTGATTTATCCTGGGAGAAATCATGACAAGTTAAAAGTAAAGCGGGACAGGCTTTTAAAACGTCTTTTGAAAATTGGCAAGTTGGATAAAATGGAATATAAAATGGCCGTTTTAGAACCGCTTCCGGATCGACCTCAGAACCTGCCTAACTTAGCGCCGCATCTGCTTACGAAGTGTTTGTTGAGTGGGCAAAAAGGAAAAACGACGACGTGTACTTTGGATCGGAAAGTCCAGATCAAAGCCAATCAATTATTAGAAACGCGCACTGCCGCGCTTAGAGAAAATGAAGTATACAATGGAGCGATCATAATCACATCTGTGGAAACGGGAGAAATTCTTGCTTACGTCGGAAATGCCAACGAGTCTGGGAATGAGCATTCAAACCGTGTCAATTGCATTGACGCACCAAGAAGTACAGGAAGTATTTTAAAACCGGTTTTGTATGCCAAAAGTCTTGAAGCGGGTGTGATTACTCCAAAAATGTTGTTGCACGATATTCCGTCAAAGTTTGGCGCTTTTGCACCAAAAAACTTCAATGGCGACTTCAATGGATTGGTGCATGCAGATCAGGCTTTATCGAGAAGTTTGAACATACCAATGGTGCATTTGGTGAACAATTACGGCATTTCAAAATTCCACAGTGATTTGCAGGATTTGGGCTTTTCGACAATCAATAAAACGTCACGTCATTATGGATTGAGTTTGATTTTGGGTGGGGCAGAGGTGACCTTATCCGATCTTTCTAATTTCTATACCCGCATGGCGCAGCACTTGAAATACAATGAAAGTTATCCCATTCATTACAAGGGCAAAAGAAAAAGGGCAGGTGAATTTTTGATCGATCGAGCCTGTATTTATTCAACGTTTAATACGATGCTAGAAGTGCGTAGACCGGACGAGGACAACAACTGGCGAATGTTTGCGTCGTCACAGAAAATTGCTTGGAAAACAGGAACGAGTTATGGGTTCAGAGATGCGTGGGCAGTTGGAGTGACTCCTGAATACGTGGTTTCTGTTTGGGTTGGAAATGCAGATGGAGAAGGCCGACCGGGCTTAACGGGGATTCAAGCTGCAGCGCCTTTGTTGTTTGATATGTTTGATCACTTGCCAAGCAATGAGCCTTGGTTTTTAGAGCCGAAAAAGCGAATGCGGGAAGTTGAAATCTGCTCACAAAGTGGACACCGAGCAACGCAATATTGCACGAAAACATCAATGGATCGAATTCCTGAAACTGCAATTCACGCGCGAGCATGTCCGTACCACAAACGCGTTCATTTGGATAAAACAGGAATGTTTCGCGTTGATTCTGAATGTGCTTCTCCGTCTGAAATGCAACACGTAAATCGTTTTGTAATTCCATCTACAGTTGAAAAATTCTATAAAATCCACAACGCCGAATACAAAACCTTGCCGCCCTACAATAAGGAATGCATGACAAAGTTAAGTGAGCATTCAATTGCAATTATTTACCCTCGGAACAAGCAGCGTATTTACCTTCCGTTTGATTTCAATGAAGAACGAAGAAAAGTGGTATTTGAAGCCAATCATCGAAACAATTCAGAAACGATTTACTGGCACATGGATGGCGTTTATTATGGTCAAACATCAGATATTCATCAGTTGGAATTTCAACCCGACGTTGGCGAACACAAGTTGACTTTGATGGATGAAAATGGCGTTCGGAAGGTTGTAGCGTTTGAGGTACTGGGGAAGTAACTTTTCAATTATGAATTATGAGTTATGAATTTCGGGTTTTTTAAATCAATTTCGTCATTCCAAGTTCAACTTTACCACACAATTCGTCAACTTATAATTCCTAACTCCTAACTCCTAACTCCTAACTCCTAACTCCTAACTTCCAACTCATCTCTTCTTACTCCGAAACAACAATCTTCTTTTGCTCCAAAATCTCATCTCCGAGGTAATCCGTATAACATACTCGAACGACATAAACTCCAGAAGCCAAATCCAAATTGAACTGCGCGAAGGATTGATCTATGATTGATTTTGATTCAACTATTTTGCCGAAAAGGTCATAAATGGCAACTTCTAAATCTTCAAAAATTTCCACATTGAATTTAACTGTGATACTGCCGCCTTCAATAGCTGGGTTTGGGTAAACATCAAATGAGTTTTCTGTGGAAACTTGAAAAACAGGTTCGTTAAATTCTAGCAAGTGCAAACCTGTATGTCTGTCTGAAACGAGTAACCTACCGGAAGGAAAATCTGCATAAATCCCCCAAGCTCCTTGCATTTTAAACAAGGGTTCGTCAATTGGATACGTGTCGTAATAGGCAATTTCAGACGGGATTGGAGCTCTTAAATCAAAGATTCTTAAACCTTCATTGTAATAAGCAACGTAGGCGAATTCATTTGAAATTACAATATTATGAGGTACGCTTCCGTTCTCGTAATTCGTTCCAAATTTCTTGCTGATTGTCGCGTTGTGGTTGGCGTCAACAGTGCACAATTTCAAGCGCGTTCCGCTTGATTCGTCTCCAAAGACATATTTGGTTCCATCCGGACTTAACCAACCTTGGTGGTTGTATCCTTGATCTTGATAAAAGCTCGTGTTCTGAATAAAAATAGGCGCTGTGGGAGTTGAGAAGTCATACACCCTCAAACCGGCCGTTCCGCAATTTAAATAGGCAATATTATCTCGAACATAAGCATCGTGGACTTCTGGAATGTCGGTTGGTCCTTCGTATACCAAAACAG
>JBLHVW010000173.1:0-6951 GCA_047628775.1 Salibacteraceae bacterium
AATAACAACAATTAATGCGCAAATAGATTTGATTCTCATGTAAATTGATTTGTGCCAAGATAGCAAAAGTTATGCGAAATTAAATTGAATATCAAAATAACCGTGCTTTGATATTCTGTCATTCATTCGATTCACTGTCAAACAGATACTGCCGAGTGATTGATTCGATTGAGGCCCGACATTGAAGTTTACTCCTAGAAACACACGTTAACAAAAAACGTCCCTCTTAGTTAAACCGAGAGGGACTTTACTCGTATTTTAATGAATTACTCTACCGTAACACAGCCGTCTTTCACTGTTACCCAACCGCAAGAAGTTTTTATTTGAACCTCTGACGCACTTGTTTGGATAGAAGTAGAACCATTTGATTTCACTTCCATTGTGTAATTTTTAGAATCTTTGTTGTAGTACTTTATCGTAAATGCACTTGCTACATTAGCAACCAAAAGGAAAGCCAATGATAAAAACATCATTTTTAATTTCATAATTTATGCTTATTAATAGGCTAAATATGATCGTTTTACGACTTAATTATACAATCTTCAATATTTCAATTTCCTATTTTACCAATCACCCAAAACCTTAACGGCTTCCAGAATATATGGATCCTTTTTCAAGATCTTGTGCCATGTTTCCATACTTTTAGTACGAACAGTATCTGATTTCAATCCTTCTACATCCGCACTCACAACATCAATTATCAATTTATCATTCTCGATAATTACAGCTTCAAATTCATCTGATTTTGTACGGTACAACTCTTGTTGCTTTCTAAATTCTACCAAATTCAAAGAAGCCTCTGTTTGTACTCGTTGCTCTTTGATCCATTTTGCGCGTTCGTCAATCATTCTTAAGGCTTGGTTATTCTGTGTGCGAAGTGCGCTTTTCTTCTGAATGGAACTCATTTTTTTAACCGATGAAGCTTTATAATTACTCGCTTTTATTTCCGTCCATGGCATTGCATAATCTTCATCTTTTTCTCCTGAACTAATGTATGAATACAATCCTGGAAGAACGATATCTGGAGTAACTCCCTTCAATTGCGTTGATCCTCCATTGATTCTGAAAAATTTCTGCGTTGTTATTTTTATTGATCCCATTTCACCCAACTCTTTATAATCTGGAGGAACCATTTCGTCCAATCCGTAAAACCTTTGTACCGTTCCTTTCCCAAAGGTTGATGGAGCAGTTCCTATGATTACCGCTTTCCCATAATCTTGAAGTGCAGCCGCTAAAATTTCTGATGCAGAAGCCGAGAATGAATTTACCAGAATCACCAAAGGCCCATCATAAGCAATAATCGGATTTTTATCTTCCAAAACCTGCGGTATTGATTGTCTTGCAGCAACTTGAACAACAGGCCCTGTTTCGATAAACAACCCAGCGATATCAACAGCGTCATACAATGATCCGCCACCATTAAATCGCAAATCAATTATAATTCCTTCTACTTTATCCGCAACTAGTTTTTCAACCTCTTGGCGCATATCAACTGAGCTTCTTCTTCCGTCGCGATCGTTAAAATCAGCATAAAAACTTCTTAAATCAATAATTCCAACGCGCTCCTTGTCTTCCGTATTTTCAATCAATGCTGATTTCGCATAACTTTCTTCCAAAACAACAACATCGCGAACAATTGGGATTGTAATGATTTCACCGCCTTTTTTCTTAACTGTCAATCGAACTTCGGTTCCCTTTTTACCACGAATCATTGGAAGAACATCATCCATGTCCATGTCAATAATATCGATTGGCTCTTCATTGCCTTGACCCACTTTCATTATCAAATCATTCACTTCTAGCTCTCCTTGTTTCCAAGAGGCCGAACCGGGAACAACTCGCGTTACTTTAATGTAACCGTCCTTTGGTAACAATTGTGCTCCAATTCCCTCTAATTTTCCCGACATTCGAATGTCAAAATTCGCCTTGTCCAAAGGTGGAAAATACGATGTATGTGGTTCAACAACATTCGCAAAGGTATTCACGTAAACCGCTATTTTATCATCCCGATCTTCATGACCAATATTCACAAACCAACGGTCAAAATCTTTCAAAACTTTAGCACGAGCGTCAATCTCTATATCTTCAAACGACTTAATTGTTACGCTTGTATCGTTATCCTTTTCTGCTGTTTCCTGTCGCGAGAGTTTCGCATCTACTTCGAGTAATACGCGGTACTTCAACAATTTCGTCCACCTTGATTTCAATTCAGCATTGTCCTTGGCAAAGTCCATTTTCTCTGCATCCGTTTCGATACTTTCTTCTCTACTAAAATCGAAGGGTTGTGATAAAATTTCTTTGTAAAAAATGCCCACTTGCTTCGTTCTTTCGTCAAAGGTTTGACTGAATATATCAAAAAACTCAAAGTTCTTGCTTAAAGCATAATCATCTAGAAGTAGTCGGTGTGTTGTGAATGCTTCAACATCGGATTTCAAAAAGAAACGTTTTCCATTATCTACTCGCTCTAAATAACTGTCAAAAACCTTTTTGGAAAGTTCATCATCAATTTGAATGGATTGATAATGTCCTTGTTTTAGGCTTGCCAGCACAAGCTCCATCAAAAGCTCTTCACGCTTAGGAGTTTCTTCCGGCAGCGTAGGTCCTGAAAAGGCTAATAAGACAAAGCTAATTGCAACAAAGTAGAGGGTATATTTTTTCTTTAACGGCATTTTAGTTTTTTAAATTTAGAAATCGAAACGAACGATTAAAATACTCTTTTTTAGACGAAAAATGGACAGATTTATTAAATCCAATTCTACAATTTTCGTTAAAGCATTTCAATTTTAATGCCATTGATTGGATTGCATTCGGTCAAATGTTGGTCCAGACAAGAATTTAAGTGCTAGAATGCGTTGAAGTATTTTATAATTTTATGAGTTGATTTGAACGGGATGTTATAGTTCCGATTGAATCTCATTACTTTGCATGAAAGAACTGAAAATCTCTGCCTGATTTATTCCATACAATGCCAGTAGCACCGGAAAACGAAAGTGCAACAAATACTATCGCTCGATTTGGAAATTCAATTGGATTTAGATTCCGATGGGCAACGGAAGGCTTGACGGGAAAAGAATTTAATTTTAGACCTCATCCGACAAGCATGAGTATGTTTGAGGTGATTGTACATTTGAACGAAATGGCATTCTACGGGCACAAAACATTTAGAGAAATCAAAAAGAAAAGCAATTCGAACAAAGGTTTCATGGAAATTCGAAACGAGACCTTGGAAGTTTATGAAGCGCTAAGCAATCGTTTGAAAGAAATGGATGATTCAGATTTAGAAACGAGCTTGGTCAAACGAATCAATCCACCAGCGACGCTCTCGTTTTGATTTATGCTAAACGGGCCGATTGCAGATTCATTGGCGCACATTGGACAGCTAACCAGTTGGAGAAGAATTGCCGGAAACCCTCAAATGACAGGAGTTAATCCATTTTTTGGAACAAAGAATTAATCGAAAGAAAGCTTGGTGCGCAATAGAATTTTAGGATTATTGATCACTTTCAAATTTATCAATTTTCATAAGCGCCGAGATCTGGAGAAGTACCTCTTGGCGTTCCACAAATATCCTCGCCATAGGTGGATGCATTCGTAATTTCATAAGACGGATTTCCCGCATCAATGGCTGGAGAATTGCTCCAAACCCTAAAGTCATTTTGTTCAACGCTTTTGAAGTGAGGGAATTGGTCCCAAATAATACTAGAATAAATCCCACTAGTATATTCTATTGGACTTTTAATTAGCGTATTCTCAATTGTTAGATCAACCGAAAAAGACGGATCAGATACCGTATCAAAGTAGATTTCCAAATCATTGGAACCGTAAACAATACTGTTTGTGATTGTTCCGTCCACGTTCAAAATGGTGTCTTGGTATTTGTTCCGAACATAGACTGTGGGTAAACCTTCTTCAATTCCATACCCGAGTAAATGGCAATGATTAAAATCAAATTTTCCGCCTCGAAGAACATACAATGAATGTCCATTGTTCTTTGAAAGAATGCAATTTTCAGCCTTTACTTCTGCTCCATCGAAAATAAAAACGCCATGGCCGGCACAATTGGAAATTTGCGAATTGGTGACTTCCAAAGTAAAACCTGAATTCATTGGATCTTCACTGTTCAGTTGAATTCCAGTAGTCGCATTTTTGATATTCGTGTAATCTATAAAACTCGGAAGCGCCTTATAAAAATAGATTCCTCCGTATTGTCCAGCTACATCATCGTATTCTTCCTCAAGCCTAATTCCTTGAAGCGTAACGGGATTCAACTTAGTTCCTTCAATATTCAACTGGCCTTTGTAAACGTACAACCATGAATTTTTATAGAAGTAAATTTCTGTTCCCTCTTGAATAGTCAAACTCTGACCATCATAAACCCCGGCAAAACCATACACAATATGTGGTTTATCGTTGTTCCAAGTTCCAGATTCCCATTCGCTATTATGATAATAAGCATCGCGTCCCCACACCCTCAAGTGAACATATTTGTCAACTCCATTTGACCTAAAACGAATACTATCTTCAATAATTGCGGGCGCATTACTTGCGTTCACATCCAAGGTTACTTCCACAAATACAAAAAGGCTATCTCTGGCTTCCAATTCAATAGCGGTAAACGCCGTTCCTGACAATCCGTCAACATTAATTCGAAATGGAGAATCTTCACCGCCAACCAATTCTATTTGGTCAATTTTCAATGTACTCTTTCCATTGTTATACATTTTAAATTGCTGCGTTGTTGAACCAATCGTTGTGAAAACGGTATCAAAAACCAAAGTGTCGGCACTAAAAGAAAGTTCGTCTGAAACGCTAAATGTTGTTTTTTTACAACCCGTAAAGTTTAAAGAGAGAACAATAAAAATGAGGGCTGAATAGGCCGGAAGAAGTCTAGAATACATAGTGTAGTTTAAATACAAATGTATAACGTGGCTTATCTTAAATTATTCGGTAGGAATGAAAATGCTCCTAGTTACAAATGAAAGTTACTCCTTTTTATTCTTGAACTTACGCCCAATAAAAATTCCTGTTTCGAAAAAGTGATTTTTTAACGGCGTCGTAAATTCTGGATACCGCTCTCCCTGTAGTAATTCATATCTGTTGTTTAACATAAAACCAACTGCAACATTCAGTCCACAAAAGAAATTATTGAACACTATCGAATGGTCAATTCTTACTCCAGAAGACATAACAACAGCAGGCGTTTTTACCATATCAAATTCTTCATCAAATGTTTGAAAATACGTTGGAGGAGGGCCGCCGCCAGACGATGAAAGGAAGTTCGTTGTTGCTGAATTTACCTCATGATGATCCTCAATTTCTTGAAGGGTAAATTCCCCTTGAAAAATCAATCCAAAAGTGGTTTCATTTCGAGGCATCTTTTTAAAAAGAAAACTTTTACTTTCAACCAGAACACTGGAGCCTAACTTCAAACCTATAAATGAAAAATCAACCGACGCTTCCGAATAGATTTCTTTGTATTCCGTATAAGACGGAAATGGAGAGGGTTGATAAACAATCTGACTAGAATGTCTTTCCGCATAAAAATTGAGTTCTTTTTTACGCAGATAAGATAGTTCGGCGTCAATAACAAATCTGTTAAATCTATATCGCGCAGCTCCTGAAATATATGTATTTACATACGCCCGATTAGCACTATTAAAGCCCATGTCATTATAAGGCTTGACTTTGAAATGGTTCTCTGTTATCAATCTTTCCGACTTTCGAGTAGCGCCGAGAGAAACGGAGAGTTGACCATATGCAGATGTCATGATTGACGTAAGTAGGCAAATAACAATGTATTTCATACAGCAAGTAACGAATCAATTTGTAAAATGGTTGGCAAAAAAATCCCGTCTTAGTTAAACCAAGACGGGATTAAAAAATATATGATTTTAATTTTACTCTTTAACGAATTTTTGAGCGCTTGAAGTTTCTCCTACTGAAACGAAATAGATTCCAGAAGAGATTGTATTCAACTCAATAGTTGTTAATTCTTGAGTGATCATTCCAGTGTAAATTACTTTTCCTGAAACATCTTTCACTTCGTAGCTTTCACCGATCATGTCTTGACTTACAAGAACATTCAATAAGTTCTCCGCTGGATTCGGATAAACAGAAATCAAATTCAAGTTGTGCTCGTCCAAGCCAACACCTGTAATTGTTACACTCTCTGTGTATGTATCCGTTCCACAACCATTGTCTACAATCAATGTTACCGTAAATGTTCCATTTGTAGTATAGGTATATGTTGGACTCTCCAAGTTTGAAGTTCCGATTCCATCACCGAAATCCCAAGACCACGTTCCAGCATTCGTTGACGTACTTGTAAACGTGTAATCGTATACAACATTCGATTGCGTAAACCCTGCGGTTGGAGAACCAACACCGATAATAACTGCAACAGAACTGTTTGCACTACTTCCGCAAATGTTCTCAGCGTTCACCTCAACGTTCCCCCCAGCTGCACCAGCAGTAACAGTAATAGAGTTTGTCGTACTAGTTCCCGTCCAACTCGCTGGGATCGTCCAGTTGTAAACAACATTCGGATCATTCGTAACTACATATGTTTCTACATCTGTTTCACAAAGCGCTAATGCTCCAGTAATTGCACTTGGAACGGTCGCAGGAGCAATCGATGTTACGAAAGCTGTTTGCGTATAGGTTGTTTGAGAATTTCCGTCACCTACCGTTAACGTAACATCATACGTTCCAGGCGTACTATATGTCACAGATGGGTTTGGCAATATTGACGTAGTCGGTGTTCCACCAGGGAATGACCAAAGCCATGTTGTTGGCGTTCCTCCTATGGTTAAGTCTGCAAAGATAACTGGAGACGTTGAACAAGTCGTTGTGTTTGTTCCACTGAAATCAGCCACCAAAGAAGATGATAAATCATTCCACTTCCACATTCCTGCGGTTGTATTATCAACATTGAACCAACCTGACCAACCA
>JBLHVW010000174.1:0-6801 GCA_047628775.1 Salibacteraceae bacterium
GATCAGCACCGCACTACCCTAGACAAGACAAAGACGGAAATCTTGTTTTTGATAAAGATCAAGTTCGTCCGGCAAAACCATTTATTCAATTTGGAATGAACGATAATTGGAGTGATTAATTTTCAATTATGCGTTGTGAAATATGAGTTATTAGTTGACGAAAATTCTTCCACTAAAACGTATTCCACCTTCACTTACAATGTGCCATAGGTAAACACCAGCTTCAACATCTCGGATACTAATCCTTTCATTGGCCTCATTTCTTTTTGATTTCACCGTTCGCCCATCCATTGAAATGATTTCAAAGCTTTTTATCTCTTGATCGGTTTTGATTTCCAATTCATTCCCACTTTGAAATACTTGAATGGAACTTTCATCCAAATCATCTAATCCTATAACATTCCCAGCAACCCAAGTTTCACTTAACCTTGTCGTTGTTGTAACGCCAGTTGAAATGTAAAAATCATCATGTGATGCAAAAGCCATTGTTCCTTTTCTTGCTTCTGTAGGGAAAGGAGTAAGAATGTCAATTGTTAGACTAGCCAAATTGATTCGCTCAAAAGTATTGAGGTAATTCCCCAAAGAATCAACCCCACCGTACAAATAAACGCCGTCTCCAATTTGAGCATGACTGACATAGGAACGAGCGCTCATGGATAATTGTGGAACCAACTCCCATTGATCTGTAGTCGGCAGATAACGGTAAAAATCACTGTTTGCGACTCCTGCACTATCAATTCCTAAGCCTATATAACCTGTTGTATCGTCTACAAACGAAACTCCACGCCAGATTCCAGAAAAAGGAAGGTCATTCTTTTGTGTCCAGTTATCATTCGTTATATCATATTCCCAAACTTCAGTTTCAGTAGTAACGCTTTGATTTTTTCCTCCAATGATATACGCCTTATAGGGTCCAATCATAAAACTTGAACTTCCACCTCTTCCAACTGAAGGCATACTTTGAAAGTTGATCCATGCATCACTTCCCCAGGGAGTAGCTCCAAATCGCCACAGGTCATTAAATTCGACCCCTGCACCATTAACTCCCCCAAAAACAAATCCGGTACCATTAAATCCAGTAGAAAAAGCTGTGGCATACTGTCTTTTGCAGGAGTCTGGCAATGAAGCTCTTGATTCCCATGTTTCTAGCCCTAGATCAAATACATAAAAATCAGACGTCACATTAAACCCTGCATTTCTTCCTGATCCACAAATAGTTTGATTCGGATATATCCTAAAGGACACTCCGTCGTCTCTAGATGGGCCTGGAAAATCAGTAATTTGATTCCAACTTTGGGAATAGGCAATTCCAGAAACCAGAATCGCCACAAAAAGTAGTATAATTTTCATAGCTATTAAACTCTATTTTATTCGATTTATTGTTTCATTTGCAGTCGGCATGGACTCAAACGATCTGTTAAAAATTGGCAAGGTTTAAAAGATGTTAGTAACCGAGGAAAAATAATGCGTAATTTAGGGAGGTAACTAGTAGGAATCTCCTAACTTTGCGTCCCGAAGTTACATCTTATTATTATGTCCAATTCCACAAAGTATGTATTCGTAACAGGAGGTGTAGCATCTTCTCTTGGTAAGGGTATCATTGCGGCGTCTTTAGCGAAACTCCTTCAAGCAAGGGGCTATTCAGCAACCATCCAAAAACTAGATCCTTATATTAATATTGATCCGGGTACTTTGAATCCTTATGAGCATGGAGAATGCTTCGTAACGGATGATGGTGCCGAAACCGATTTGGATTTGGGGCACTACGAGCGTTTTTTAAATGTTCCTACGTCTCAGGCGAACAATGTGACGACAGGAAAGATTTACCAGTCAGTTATTCAAAAAGAACGTCGCGGTGAATTTTTAGGAAAAACGGTTCAAGTTATTCCTCACATCACAAATGAAATTAAGGAACGGATTCAAATCCTCGGAAAGAGTGGCGATTACGATATTGTAATTACAGAAATCGGCGGTACAGTTGGTGATATTGAATCACTGCCATACATTGAAGCAGTGCGTCAGATGAAATGGGAGTTCGACGACGATTGTATCGTTATTCACTTGACTTTGGTTCCTTATCTTGCTGCAGCTGGTGAGTTAAAAACAAAACCAACGCAACACTCAGTTAAGCAATTGTTAGAATTAGGGGTTCAACCTGATATTCTTTGTTGTAGAACAGAGCACGAACTGGAATTAAACCTTAGAAGAAAAATCGCCAAATTCTGCAACGTCAGTATGAATGCTGTCATTGAATCGCGCGACGCTTCTACAATTTACGATGTTCCTTTGCTAATGCAAGCAGAAGAATTGGATAAAATAGTTCTTGAAAAATTAAACCTTTCCGCTAAATCTACTCCAGACTTAACGCAATGGAAGGAATTTTTATCGCGTTTAAAAAAACCAAAATCAGAAGTTTCAATTGGATTAGTAGGTAAATATGTTGAGCTAAAAGATTCTTACAAATCAATTAGCGAATCATTCATCCACGCTGGTGCAGCAAATGAAGTAAAAGTGAATGTGAAATGGATTCATTCTGAAGAAGTTACGTCAAGTACATCCGAAGAAATTTTATCTGGATTGGACGGGATTCTTGTTGCTCCTGGTTTTGGATCGAGAGGAATCTCTGGAAAAATTGAAACTGTTCGTTTTGCAAGAGAAAATAAAGTACCATTCTTAGGAATCTGTCTTGGAATGCAATGTGCGGTTATTGAATTTGCAAGAAACGTTCTTGGTTTAAAAGAGGCACATACTACTGAAATTGTTGAAGATTGTAAATCTCCAGTGATTGATATTATGAGCGATCAGAAAGAAGTTTCGAACAAAGGTGGAACAATGCGCCTTGGTGCTTATGACTGTCATTTAATCACAGGATCTAAAGTTTCTAAAGCCTATAGAACAGATAAAATTTCTGAGCGCCACAGACACCGTTATGAATTCAACAATGCGTTTTTGGAAGATTTTGAAGCACATGGAATGAAGGCTACTGGAAAAAACCCTGAAACGGGTTTGGTTGAAGTAGTTGAAATTGAAGATCATCCTTGGTTCGTCGGAACTCAATTCCACCCGGAATATAAGAGTACGGTGGCAAATCCGCACCCACTCTTTGTTGCTTTTGTAAAAGCAGTAATTGACAATAAAAAAGTAAATAGTACACTAGTTAAATAATAAAATGGACAAAAATACCATAACCGGACTCGTTATAATCGGGATTATCCTCTCTGTTTTCACTTACTTAAAGCAACCTTCTGAAGAGGAGATTAAAGCAGAGGCTAAGAAAGAGCAAGCCGCAACGAATGCTGCGAAAGAGAAAAAGCAGAAAAATAACGAGCTAGCTGACAAAGCGGAAGAGGAAAAGCAAGAGGTCAAAGGAAACTGGGTACCGAATCTTGATAGCCAAGACGATCACATCTATGAAGATTATTTATACTCCTATAATAATACAGTAACCGGTCGAGATACGATGATGGCTCGCATTGAAACGCCTGTTGTTTCATCTAATGCTGAGACAAACCTTGAAACGCCTGAGACGAGCAAAGTTGCTAGCGTAATTAAAGACAGTATCATTACACTTAAAACTAAAAAGCTAGAAATAGATTTTAGTACTAAAGGTGGAATGGTGGCAGCAGTTAGATTGCCAGGTTATGAGTCTTACAAGAATTACGCTAAGGATTTGGATAAAGACAAGCAGCCTATTGAAGCACTTGAAATGTTCAGAAATGGTGATGCTTCTAACGGAATTACAATTCCAATCAACGGAAAAAAACTCAATACGGAGTACCTTGAGTTTAGCATTAAGGAGCACATCCCAAACAAAAGAATTGTTTTCGAATACAAAGGGAAAGACAAAAGAAACATTCAGTTCATTTACCAATTAAAAGAAAATGCTTACGATTTGGACTACGATATTAAAATTCGTGGATTCGGCGGTGAAGCTTCTCCTAAAAATGTAATGTTTAACTGGAAAGCGGCCTTTAGAAAAACAGAACGTTTGTTCAGTGAGCAACGAAGAGTTTCTACTGTTTGTTTCAATTATAAAGAAGAAGGATTTTCGTACTTAAGTGAAGCAGCGAATGATTATGAAGAGGCTGAAGACAAAGTTGAATGGGTAAGTTTCAAACAAAGCTACTTCTCTTCATTTATTGAGCCTAAGACACCTTTTGGAAAATCTGGTTCAAAATTTAAGACGAAAAACTACGACAAGGACGATGAACGAGAATGGACGAATTTGAAAGACTTCTCAACTTCTTTGAACTTGGACTTGAACAACGTTGATGATGCAACGGTAAGTATGAACTGGTATTTTGGACCAAACGACTACAAAACCTTAACGTCTTACAATGCAGGATACGATAACGTATTGAACTACGGATGGGGAATCTTCAGATGGATGAACCTTTACGCAATTCAGCCATTGTTCAACATTCTTAAATCAACAGGTTTGAGTATGGGATTGGTGATCTTGTTCTTAACAATTATTATCAAAGGTCTTTTGATGCCTGTTCAATGGAAAATGTATACTTCTTCGGCGAAGATGAGAATCTTGAAGCCTGAAATGGAAGAACTTGCTAAAAAGTATCCAGAGAAGGATGATGCTATGAAAAAGCAAATGGAAACAATGGCACTCTATCGAGAGTCTGGCGCCAGTCCCCTATCGGGCTGTGTCCCCATGCTGATACAAATGCCAATTCTACTGGCCATCTTCCGATTCTTACCGGCAACATTTGATTTGAGACAAAAATCATTCTTGTGGGCAGAAGATTTATCTTCTTTTGATTCCATTCTTGATTTACCCGTTGACATCTGGTTCTATGGAAGTCACGTAAGTTTATTTACACTATTGATGGCTGGAACAACGTTGATCTATACGCACATCAACAGCAGTAACATGCAGACGCCGTCTACTCCGGGAATGCCGAACATGAAAGTAATCATGTACTTCTTCCCTCTTATGATGATCTTCTTTTTCAACAACTACTCTTCAGGATTAAGTTATTATTACTTCATCTCTACATTGGCATCGATTTTAATAATGTTAATGATCAAGAAGTTCTTCGTTGATGAGGAAAAATTGAAAGCTAAAATGGCCGCTCGTAAGGCAACAGCATCTGCGAATGGTGGTTCAGCAAAGAAAAAAGGAAAATCTAAATTCCAAATGCGCTTGGAGGAAATGCAGAAAAAACAAGCAGAACAGCGCAAGATTTCAGGTAAGAAATAGAGATTATAATCTCAAAAAAAAGCCTCTTAACAATCGTTGGGAGGCTTTTTTATGTTACATAGAGAAATCCAAATCCAATTCTCCTTTTAGTACTTTAATCACGAAAATCATCTTTCCATATTTTTCGAAACTGGTTTTTATTTCAGCTTGTACAAGGTTCATTACAGTATCGTAATCACCTTGAATGTGTGTAGCGGTTGCGTTCACCTTCGTTTTAACACCATGCGTTTGACATCTTTCAATGAAGTCTAAAATTTTTGGCTCGTAATCTTCTGATAACGGATAATTGCTTATTTCTATTGTTGCTTTCATAATTACGAAGGTAGAAATATAACGCAACGTTTATACATGTTTCGACGTGGTGTACCCTAATCACAGACTCGAAAACCATGATGAAAAACCGAGTTAAAATTAGTTAAACAACCATTTGACGAGACATTAACCGTAGCCCTAAACAAACTGCTAGACTTGACAACTCGTATTTAAAATCACCATTCCTCTTGTTTCAAGTGCTTAAACGGGCGGGCTGAAAATCTGACATTAAAATGCTCTTACAGGAATCTAACTTCGAAAAAAAAGCTGGACTGACCGTTTTTCCGTATTTTAGTCTGGAAATTATTTAGACAATCTCTAACTCTTATGATCCGTAATTACGTTATCTTCATATTTCTTAGTTTAAGTACTGCCCTATTCTCACAGGATTTTGAATGGATTTCAACTGCAGGTGGCTCTAAGTCTGATAAAGGAACCACCGTAGCCGTTGATGGTGATGGCAATACATTCATTACGGGATATTATAACGAACAAGCCCAGTTTGGCACTTTAAATACCGGCTTCTCTTTCGACAGCAGCAAAGAAGTATTTGTTGCTAAAATGGATCCCAATGGAGTTTACTTATGGGTGGTCAACGGACTTAACTATTTTGACGATCGTGGATTGGGATTGTGTCTTGATCCAATGGGAAATGTATATGTTACAGGAACTTGCTGGGGCGGTCTTCAATTTGGACCTCTCAATGTTTATAACTCAACATCATTTACCGATCAGATTTTCGTGACTAAAATAGATACTGGAGGAAATGTAATTTGGATGAAAAATGCTGGAGTCGATGAATTCGGTACAGGAACAGCATGGTGGGATCCTTGGCAGACTATTTATTGCGATGATCATGGCTTCGATTTAGCCTCTGATTCACAAGGTAATATTTTTGTGACCGGTTACTTATCAACGGTTGATCTCGCTCCAGTAACTGCAAATTTTGATGCAATACAAATCCCTTTGAATTATGGCGATTCCGTTGCTTTTATTGCCAAACTATCGAATGATGGGAACTGGGAATGGGTAGAAACCTTTGAAGGGATTATAGACCACCGAGACAATGGAATTGGTGTTGATGATGAAGATAACGTTTATGTCACTGGTGGTTTTAAAGGCACCCAAGATTTTGAAGGTGAAATTCTAGTAAGCGACGGAGAATCTGATGTTTACGTTATTAAATACGATAATGCTGGAATTTTCCAATGGGTGACTCAAGCAGGAAGCACTAGGAAAGACAGAGGAAACGCGATAGTAGATGGCCACGATGG
>JBLHVW010000175.1:0-6713 GCA_047628775.1 Salibacteraceae bacterium
CGCTTTTTAATCTCAGGATAGATTTGATCAAAGCGAGGGGAATTGTAAGTGTCATTTCCAGTTAAACCGTGAACTTGGGAATTGTGCCAATTGTATTCATTATACGGAGGTTTAATTAGCGCGTGGTACTCGTCTATAATCACACCATTCTCAACGGTAACAATCCCTACCGAACAGGCTGAACTTCTTTTTGCTGTTGCCGTTTCAAAATCTATCGCTACGAATTTCATGGAGTTATTTTAATTACCTACGCCTCTGGATTGTGGTGAGAATTGTAAAGGTAAATATATTGGCGTAATAATCTTGGTCAACGCAAAACAGCGAAGAGAATGTTCTCTTCGCTGTTTAAGATACTATTTTGCTCTAGAAACTCTAGGGTCTATTTAAACGAATCGATCGGATTAAACTTCGCCTCAAGAGCTAATGGATAAAGTGACCGAATCATTTGTTCAATAGAATATTATTTATTCGATTTTACTGGAACATCTTCAACGTGAACTTGGAGGTAATTAAATCCTCCCACACCATTCCAAGCGTCATCAACTGCCATGTTTGCGTCAAAAGGAATTTCAATTGGCATAATTCCAGATGCTGGAGTAATGCTTCCTTTTACAGCGATTGTTTTTGTGAATTTCCCTAATCCAGTTGAGTAGATTGTTCCTTCAACAGTTCCTGTATAATCTCCGTGCTCTGTAGCTTGGTTTGCATGAACTCTTCCAGTTACTTTATTTTGTGACGGTACAACAACAAGTGCTAACTCAACTATTGGTGCTCCTGGCATTCCTTCGTTTCCAATTGTTACGTTTACAGCGTATGCTCCTGCCATTGCTTTTTCAGTGCTCATAATGATATTATTTAAGTGTTCCTACTCGTAAGGCTTTTCGGATAACGCCCCGTTTAATTGGTTACTGAACTCCAAGGAGCAAATTTTAGGAGCCTCTTCTTTTAATTAATTGAACTAATATCTTCTTATGCAAAACGCACGTGGTTTGTTCAATAACCGTTGGTAAATCGAGGTTTTCTGATTTGCTTCCAATGGAAAAGTACTGTGATTAAAGCGGGGAAATGATCACTTTGTATTGAAACGAAAATTGATTGTTATGAAGGCAAGTTTTCATGTCATGAAATTTTAAGCCTCCTTCAAAATATCGTAATCCTTCGTAATACCTTTGTAGTTATTACTTTGTAGTTATTACGAGGCGTATTTGTTTACGTACGCTGGTGGTGATGCATTTACCGATTTATCCCAATCTAAGTATTAATTACTCTGATCTTCAATTCACAAAGCCACGGTTTTACTTGAAAAAGATAAATCTATTGGCGTAATTATGCTCAACCATTTTAAACAGTTCATCCCTTGAATCAGATCTGATTTAGCCTATCCTCTAACTCTGTCCTGCTCAGTATCTGAACCAGAACTCTCGTACTTCTTATTATTTGAATTGGATTTTCCAAACCGTAGAGAAAATGCAACATTGGCTAAAAGTTTAATTTGATAAATGGTCGGTTTTATTCAGAAGTAGTACGCACTAAAGGTCAAGTGGTTGAACTATTTATTGATTATATTTTCTGAACCCTCAATTATTAAGTGCTCAATGCAAGGATAGTTTTTAAGAACTGACTAAAATTGAAAAAATGTAACCCGGGAAGGTTACTCGAAGGAAAATCTAGTTCTTCACATCTGATTTGGCCTTGTACAATACCATCTCACTGCGCGTATTACTCGATGGTTTTCAGAATCAAATAGTAAAGTTTATGCGTTTGGAATTAAATAACAACAAACTGCGTGACGAAGTCATCATCAATATCTCTATAACTGTTCGTACAATAAACGTGATCAATACATTCTTTGAGCTCATCAAATCCGTAATTAAACTGCCCGTGTGTGACATACAAATAACCGCTTTCCAAGAATTGTTATAAGCCATCACTCTTCTGTTTCCCACTTAAATTACTGGTTAATAAAGGACTTGAATATTTAAATGAACTTAATTCGAATTGTTCTGTACAGTATAAAAAACGTTCCCTTATTATTTTAAATTATGCGAAAAATCAGCCTACTGTTAATTCTAATTGCCCTCTCTTTTTCAGGCATCTCACAAAATAAATTTGCCTTTGACATGTATTCAGAGTTAGGTAAAGAAAGTAACATTCTATTCTCTCCAACCTGCATAAAATCGGCCTTTGCATTGGCGTATGAAGGCGCAAATAGCGAGACTCAAATTGAATTTGAAAAAGTATTTGGTTTTGAGGAGGACAACTCCAAGTTCATAGCTGAGATTGAACACCTCAAAAGTGTTTCTGAAATCAGCAATTCAATCTGGATAATGGAAAACTTCGAAATTCTTAAGAGCTATACGGACAAAATGAAATCCAGTTTTGCTATAGAACCTGAATTCACCGACTTTAAAGATGATTCCAAAGGAAGTGCTAAGCGGATCAATGATTGGATTGAAAAAAGCACCAATGGAATGATTAAAGATATGCTGAAACCAAGCGATGTCAAAGATTTTAAAATGGCATTGGTTAATGCTATTTACTTCAAGCAAGGTTGGAAATACACCTTTGACAAAAAACGTACAAAAAAGGATGAATTCACGAACTATAATGGCACTTTGGCTGAAATTGACATGATGCATTCAAAACGCTATTATCGCGCATTTGACAGCAAAAAAGAGAAAGTCATTGAATTGCCTTACCAAGATGATAAAACATCCATGGTGGTAATCCTCCCTAATAAAATGAAAGGGTATGAAATGACAAATGAGAATTACGATGCGTTAATTTCCCAACTTTCAAAACAAGAGGTAAATCTTAAGTTACCGAAATTCACTTTTGAAACGTCCACCTTTGAATTAAAGCCCATTTTAAAGCCCTTGGGCATGGACAGTGCCTTTGAAAATTTCGCAAACTTTTCAGGAATGCGAGAAGAAAACGATTTGAAGATAGGAGCCGCTCTGCACAAAGCAAAAATCATTGTAAATGAAAAAGGAACTGAAGCTGCGGCAGCCACTGTAATAGGAATGAATAAAAAGACATCTATTTCCACTCCTTCACCAGTCATGCAGTTAACAGTCGACACGCCTTTTTATTACTTTATAAAGGACAACAATACGGGAACCATCTTGTTTATGGGGAGAATGAATGCAATGTAGTAATCAACGAAAAAAATTATGGGGAGAATGATATCTTAGTGCTCAAAAATTGAGATTTGGATACAGAGTTATTACAAGAATTTTTGCCGGAATTTTTACTGGCTCATTTTGAAGTCGTAAAATTCTTTAAATTAGGTAATATAGAGACTAAAAAGATGGAGTTTGAGCTTGATCTTGATGAGTGAAATGGGCTTCCGCTCGGTTATTCCAAAGATGATTATGAATCGAAAGGTTTTTTACCCTCTACAAGGATATAGGACTTTCCCATTCGAGGTAAAGCAGTTTACTTAATAATACGCAGACGCAGATGGCGCCACAAGCGAACGGGTAAAGAAATTACCAATGATTATTCATTTATTGCCGAAGGTTCAAGATTAACGAAGGAGATTTCGATTTTTTTAAAAGGAACAGGTAGAGATCCGAGAAGATACGATAAGTAATATAGCTAGTTGTTATAATGTAAAGGCTGACAAGTTAAGCGTCAATACAAAAAGCACAGCAGTGGTTTTAAAGAATGGGAACAACGAGCACATGCTGAGGAGTATATGCTTTTCCCAGAAAATATTGGCCCAAACCTAAGTATTGATGAAGTTTCGTTATCACCAGGTGAAGTATGGCACTCTTGGGCACACAATGCAATTGGTATTGTACTAAAAATAGCTACACTGCTCAATTGAATTAACAGAAGAATTATTTTTTGCTTCGCATTTGAATTGCTCCTAAAGTATAATTATCGTTTTCTTCTATGATACTACAAAGTATGCTCTCAATTCCTTCATTCCATAGTTTACGCTTGAAATTTATATATGCTAATAGCCATTAAATCAATGTATTATAAATGTTATATTTCCAAACTGTCAGTTCGCTTTCAACTTAGCAATCATTGAGTCGCTGTTAAAGGCACAATCCGTATCAATACGCTCTTGTAGAAAAGCCTGAATCCCTTGAAGTGACTTGATTTTCATCTCAACATCCGTTATCTTCCCCTTGATGAAATTAAGGCGCGTTTCAGCATCCATTTCGTCATTCACCAAGGCGAGAATAACTCCTTTGCATTCCTTAAGCGTAAGCCCGATTCGTTGCATTTCTTTGATCATTTTGATTCTGTAAATGTTCTCCTCTCCGTATTCTTTATAATTGTTGTATTCATACGGACGTTCTACTTCTCCAAGAAGTCCGAGTTTTTCATACAATCGAACCGTATCTCTCGAAACACCTGTTTTTTCTGCAATTTGACCGACTTTCATAAAATACTTGCTTTTTTATTTGACCGTTGACCATAGTCCACGGTGTATATTTGTCAATATAATACTTAAATCAATGATTATGGAGATTACAAAAAAGACTTATGTTTCGCAGATTCTAAAGGAATATGGTGACATCGCCGAAATAATGGAAATGCTCGGCGTAAAGAAAGTGGGTAATTTTAGTTTTAGAAAATTCTTAACACGTTTCATTACGGTTCGGACCGCAGCATTTGTGCATCGTGTGCCAGTGGATGAATTTGTGGAGAAGTTAAACAAGGCTACTTTTGCAAAGAACAAAATGAACTCAGAAACAAAAAACAAATAGAAATGAAATACAGAGCTTTATTTTACTTTTCAATGTTATTTCTTCTGGGAGCATGCTCTTCAGAAGAAGATCAAAAGAAAACGCCTTCCGTTTACGATGAAATAGAATTGGAATTGAACGGTGGCAAGAAATGGGATGTAAGCGATAAAATGCAGGTCTTCATGGATGAATCATCTGCGCTATTGGCTAAGAACAAGGGAAGCCATGAAATGCGTTCGGAGAAACTTATTGAACTCAAAAACTCATTTGTAAGTAGTTGCGACATGGAAGGCCACGGGCACGATGTACTTCATGCTTGGCTAATGCCGTATATGGATTTATTGGATACCTACAAGGACGCAAAAATGACCGAAGATCGCGGTGCCGCATACGACCAATTGATCATGGCACATAAAGTGTTTAACGATTATTTTGAATAGGATTAATTAATTTCATAAAATAATTAATGCCCGTTGCACCAGTTGCTTCGGGCATTTTCTTTGTCTATTGGTTTTATTTTTGAATTTTAATTTTAAATAAATGCAAGGGATTCGAAAACCTGCGTCTTTATATGTGAAGTGTTTTTAACTTAACTATTGAATGACTTCTGAACAAGAAAATAAAAAAAAATTAGAATCCTTCTTCGACTCGGAGTACAGTTCGTTACGTGCGTTCGTTAATTCGAGAATCAAAGCGAGTACGGAGTGGGATTCGGATGACATTATTCAAGATGTTGCTCTGAAATTATTTTCTGGTACAGACCGATTTTCAACAATTAACAACGTTCCAGGTTTGGTTTACCGCTCTATTAAGAACAAGATTATCGACGTGATGCGCAAACGTAGATCTTCGAATTCTAACGAGGACGAAAATGAAACCAAGTTGATTGAGTTCACAGAATTACTTTATGGCACGTCAGATAATTCATACTCGGAACAGATGAAAGACGCGCTTAAAAAGTCAATTATGGAGTTAAAACCTTCCTTCCGCGACATAATCATCGCGATTGATTTTGAAGGGTATACCTATAAAGAGATTTCCTTTGAGACGGGAATTCCTGAAGGAACATTAATGTCTCAACGGCACCGAGCTATGGCTCAATTACACAAACAATTGAAAAGTAAAAAACAATTATAAATTTAAATTAAGAACAATGTCAAATTATTTCAAACACAAAATGCGGGGTAAAAACCCAGCTGTTATTGCAGCAATGATCATTTTCGGAGTCATAGCCTTTACCGGGTTGGCGATCCTATTCGGATTCATAATCATGTGGCTATGGAATTGGTTAATGCCGCTCATATTCGGATTACCTACCTTAACATATTGGCAAGCCGTAGGTTTATTCATTCTTTCTAAAATCCTTCTCGGCGGGTTTGGAGGCGGCGGTTCATCAAAGAAAAATCGTTCTAACGACTGCAGTGGTAGTGGAAAGAAGAAGAAGAAAGAGTTTTCTAAATGGGAACATTACGATAAATTCTGGGAAGAAAAAGGAGATCAAGCGTATCAGGATTATGTGAACAATATGAATGATGACGGATCTAGCAAAAACCTTGCTGAAGCGACGGATGAAACGAACGAAAAAGACGAAACTAACGCACAATGAACGTAATCGTTTTAAAGACCAACATACAGACTAAAAAGAACCTGAAATCTTTAATGCCAGCATTTAATAATAATGCTGGCATTAAAAGATGGAACGTTGATACTGAAGACGTCGACAAGGTATTAAGAATCGAGGTTGACCAATCTTTAAAGGAGATAGATATCATTCGATTGATCCATTCCTATGGCTTCTCCTGTGAAGAGTTGGAAGGCTGATACTGCCCAAGTTTAGAATGATTAATCAAAGGTTAATTAATCATTTTGTTGTGTTTTAGACTTACCATGGCAACCAAATAACGCTATCTTTGCACGATGAATAAAAAACTCATTCCTGCATACCTTCTCACTTTTGTAAATGTTCTTGGATTCAGTATACTCATGCCTGTCCTGCCATTTATAGTG
>JBLHVW010000176.1:0-6687 GCA_047628775.1 Salibacteraceae bacterium
GGTAAGTTCGCAGGAAACGATTGATGCAATTCAGAACGACTTGGTGCCGAAGGGGAATGTTTTTGAGATGGCGAAAACGGCTGGATTGTTTGCAGTTAAAAAGACATCGGACATTATTCCCGATTGCCATCCGTTGCCGGTTGAATATACTGGAGTAACGTATGAAGTGGAGGGATTGCAAATCAAAATATTAATTGAAGTCAGAACAATTTACAAAACGGGCGTTGAAGTTGAAGCGATGCACGGGGCAAGTGTGATTGCTTTAACAATGTACGATATGCTCAAACCTATTGACAAAGGAATTGAGATCCAGAACGTGAAATTGGTAAAGAAGAAAGGTGGAAAATCGGATTTTAAGGACATGTTTAGAAAAGATTTAAAAGCGGCTGTTATTGTCTGCTCTGACACTATTTCCGCAGGCCAAAAGGAGGACAAAGCTGGAAAGGCAATCATTTCAAAATTGAAAACTGCACACGTTGAAATTGTCGAATATTTAATTATTCCCGACGAGTTTGATCGCATTCAAGAAGTCACATTGAATTATGTTTCGCAAGGAATAGATCTCATCATTTTTACGGGAGGCACAGGCTTATCGAAAAGAGATGTCACGCCAGATGCATTGGCGCCTTTGTTAGATCGTGAAATTCCTGGCATAGCAGAAGCAATTCGAAGTTATGGACAGGAGCGCACACCCTATTCAATGCTTTCAAGAAGTCTTGTCGGAACAAAAGAGCAAAGTGTAATTATGGCACTTCCTGGATCGACAAAAGGGGCCTCCGAATCTATGGACGCGGTCTTCCCTGCCCTACTTCATGTATTTCAAATCTTTAAAGGCGCACGCCACGATTTATGAGTAAAACTTCAAATCATATCTTTGATAAATTCGGTCGAAAGCACGATTATTTGCGCATTTCCTTAACGGAGCGTTGCAATCTTCGTTGCTTCTACTGCATGCCTGCAGAAGGTGTTAAATTGCGCGACAAGGCCGAATTCATGACGGCCGAAGAGTTGCTATCAATCGCTAAAACGTTTGTTGATTTGGGCGTCAAAAAAATACGCTTGACGGGCGGAGAGCCTTTGATCAAAAAGAACGCCGAACTCATTATTCGCGAGTTGGGAAAACTTCCTGTTGAACTTTCAATTACAACAAACGCAGTGATTGTCGATCGTTTTATCGATGTTTTCAAAGAAGCGGGAATCAAGGCTGTAAACGTTAGTTTGGATTCACTCGAAGAAGACAGTTTCAACGCAATATCGAGAAGGAACTATTTTAAGGAAATCAAGAACAACATTCAATTGCTGCTCGAAAATGATTTCAAAGTCAAAATTAACGTTGTTGTGATCAGAGATGTAAACGATCATGAAATCAATGATTTTGTGCGCTGGTCAAAAACGGAAAATGTTCACATTCGTTTTATTGAATTTATGCCTTTCGATGGAAACAGTTGGAAGTCTGAAAAAACGATTTCATTTAAAGAGATTTTAGATCTAGTCGATTCAGAATATGGCGTTGATGGCTATGCAAAACTAGAAGGCGAACCGAACGACACGTCTCGAAATTTTGAATTAAAAGATGGCGTTGGAACTTTCGGAATCATAAGCTCTGTAACGAATCCATTTTGTGATTCATGCAATCGAATTCGACTTACCGCTGACGGAAAAATTAAAAATTGTTTGTTCTCAGAAGATGAATCCGATCTACTTTCCTTGCACCGAAATGGAGAAGACATCGAACCGATTATTCGAAAGGCATTCCTGCTAAAACACAAAGAACGTGGAGGACTTGCGGCTTTCAGCAATGAAGACGTTGCAGGACATAAGAATCGGAATATGACTTCAATTGGAGGGTGATGCTGGAGAGTTTAGATGGATTATTGGACCGCTTCGCTTTTGGATCGTCTTTCAGACGCTTAGATCAGGCCGGTTTCATTGAAACTTAATCGTCTAAATTATAATATCTATAAGCGAAGCGGTCCAATATCCAACCTACCTATTCTTCTCAATAAACTCTGTCGGATCCAAATAACCTTCCTTGTTTTCATGGTATCCAAAGCCAAGTGGCATATTTATACTGTCTCGAATTTCCAAATGAAGATGTGCGGGATAAATTCCATGTGCGGTTCCAATCGTTCCGATCTGGTCTCCAATTTCGACCCACGAATTGACCTCAACAAGAACCGTGTCGCAATGCGCGTACAAAGACTCAACCGTTGATCCGTTGGGTAAATAATGCGTGATTCGAATGACATTTCCCCATCCTCCTCCATAATCAACGGTGGTATTTACATATCCATTGGCAATGGTGTAAACTGGATCTCCAAGATCACTATTCCCTCCAGTAAGAGCATTCCAGTCGTCTCCTAAATGATTGTTCCTTCCAAATTTCTGAGCGTTATAATATCCCTTTGCATCCGGCGGACCTATGGGAAAATTGAATTTGTCAGCTTGTAAAGGAACGGGAACTTCCATAACTTCATCAGCACTTTCCGTTGATTTGTTTAGAACTCGTACTTTGTCAAAAGACTTGTTTTCAGAGCTTATCAGAAGGATTATGGAGAGAATCAACAGCTTGTTCATGATCATGAAATGCAAGAAGTTGAAAAAGTAACATCATAACTTATAATTAACTATTTCCCGTATCTTACCTTCATGAACAAAGCCATTCTCCTACTTTTCTTTTTGCTACCGCTATTAGCTCTTTCAAAGAAGACTTACACAATCGAAATTGAAGTTACAGATAGATTTACAGGCGACCCTATTCGTGGAGCTCAGATATATCTGAATGAAAAAACGGATAAAGCCATGACAACAGATACCAATGGCAAATACACCGTTGAAAATTGTTTTGATGAGCAAGTACAGATTAAGGTCACGCACCATTCATATAGTGAAAGAATTTACTTTGTATATAGCAAAAACCGAAGGAAAGATAGAGCTCTTTATGCCTACCTAACGCCATCTGGAGAGTCAATGAAAGAGTTCTTTAATAATTTAAGCGCTGAAGAATTTAAGCGAGCAAAAGAGCAAGCTTCGAAAATAGATACTCTGCTAGTTAAGCCTTGTGACTCTTCGAATTGGAATACGCGAACAAACGCTGCGTTTCCTGGAGGGGTTGAAATGCTAGAACGGTTCATCGCGGTGAATATTCAATATCCTGCTGAATCTTATGAAATGGAAGACCAAGGTAAAGTTTTAGTGTCATTCTTTGTTGAAAAGGATGGTTCAGTTAGCCAGGTCAGTATTGGAAAAGGTGTAACAAAAGAACTGGACCGAGAAGCCAAACGTGTGATTCGAGATTCTCCCAATTGGATTCCTGCTTATTGCAATGGAAGAGCCACCCGAACTAGATATGTAATACCTATTGTTTTTTCACTTCAATAATCCTTTCTCTAATGCAACACACAAATATTTGGTCCGTTCAAAATCCTAAAGCCATCGTCCACATCGTTCATGGGATAAGTGAACATTCCGGGCGTTATGCCCATTTCGCGAAGGCACTAAATGAAGTTAATTTCACTGTTTACGCAAGCGATCTTCGTGGACATGGAAAGACAGCGGGGTCAATTGAAAACATTGGTTATTTCGCAGATAACAATGGATGGGAATTATTGGTTCAAGATGTAATTGATCTTACATTGGACATCAAATCCACGCATCCTAATGCACCCGTTTTTATTCTGGGACACAGCATGGGATCATTCATTACGCGAAATGTTGCCTTTAAAGAACCTCAATTGGCCGATGGTTTTATTTTATCGGGAACGGCTGGCCATCCAGGCTGGAAAGGTGTTATTGGCAAACCAATTTCAAAATTAAACGGTTTACTTTTTGGAAAGAAAGCGCGGTCTAAGTTCTTGATGAATACCAGTTTTGCCGGATTCAACAAACGAATAAAGAACAAACGAACCGAACTGGATTGGTTAACACGAGACGAAACTATAGTGGACGCTTATATCAACGATCCATTTTGCTCTCAAATTTTCACCAATCAAGCGTTTAATGATTTAGCGCATGGAATCCTTAAAATCAATAAGGAAAGCAATATCAAAAAGATAAATAATGAAACTCCTGTGTTGTTTATTTCTGGAGCAATGGATCCCGTTGGGAATTATGGAAAAGGTCCGAAGGAAGTTTTTGAGAAATATAAAACCGCGGGAGCAACAAAAATTGAGTTAAAATTATTCGATGGCGGCCGGCATGAAATTCTAAACGAAACCAACAAAGAAGAGGTTTATGCCTACATCATAAATTGGTTGAGAGAATATATTTCTCCAAAGAAAAAGCAGTAGCCAAGCTATCAGCGCAAAGGCTTTTGAAAACCCAATCAAAAAGAAAACCTTTATATTTATTAAAATAAACTACGACTATGAAATTTAAAATCATTTCAGTTCTATTCGCCTGTGTACTCCTCATTTTAGCGTCTTGTGGAGATTCTTCGGATGGCTCAGACAAGAAAGACAATTCAACAGAACAAGCTGGTATTAAAAAGCAAAATCACATTAAAAAATTGATGTCAGAATACACTGTTGAAGCTGATGAAGTAGTGGTAATGCTAGAGACAGAACAGAAAAATGACGACAAAGTTCAAGAATTGTACGAGCAATATATAGCAACTGATGATGAAGCTTTAGGTGATGAAATCGACATGCAAATTGAAAACCTAGAGGCAGCGGGTGATGAAATCAGTGAAAAAGTTATGGATTTAATGGAACCATTGAAGGAAAAAGAACAAAAAATTGAAGAAATGTTCGAGGATTTAAGCGCTTAACAACAGAAGATTTTCAACACTACCAAAAATAAAATTAAAACTGCCCTTTCTCTATAAGCCCTGCTGTATCAAACTTTCAATGCCGATGAATTTCCCCTTCCCAATTTAAAAGTGAAGCTGTATTGTAACTTTATCCTGAGCCACGTGTCTTATAATTGAAACTGTACTTGATTAATTATTTATTAAAAAATAAAATTATGTCAGTATTCCGTTTCGTTGCAATCGCAACATTAAGTTCACTCGTTCTATTTTCATGTACCAAAGAAGATTTCACAGTTCCTCCACCAAATGAGTTTTCACCGACAGCAACAACAAACGAATCAGCAGCGAATCCAATTATCAAAACGCCGTATGTGCCCGTTGCAATATCAACGATTCATACTTGTGGAAATAGTATCGTAGTCGATATCGAAAATGTCGCTAATCCAACGCAGTTTTATTTCGAATATGAAGTTCGAATGGCAGGAACAAATATCATCGTAGACTCAGGATCGATTAGAGATGGCGAAAGCACGAATGGTATTTTAAACCCTTGTCAAGATTACGACTTTGTATTTTGGGGATCGTCAGCATCTGATCACTCAACATCTAAGCGAATAACATCGGATGGATGCAACGGAACTTATAGTTGCTAGAAGCAATAAAGTCAATCAAAACAATTGAGGAATTCAACGGAAATAAGCGAATTAAAAATTTGCCTCCGTAGGATTCCTCTTTTTTATGCGCGTTTTTTTATTAATTTGAGGTCGATTAAACTACAAACTAATGAAACTGCATCAATTCCTCTCCCTATTCATTTTCTTGCAATTCACAACCATGGATTGCTCCGCACAAGTCGACCGGTCAAATGACGCTTTTCCCGTGGTGAACAAAGTACTGGATTACAGGTGCATTGGTCCCTTTCGTGGCGGAAGATCTACAGCCGTAACAGGAGTTAAAGACGAGCCCATGTTATTCTATATGGGAAGTACGGGCGGTGGAATTTGGAAAACAGACAACGGTGGCTCATCATGGAAAAATCTCTCTGACGGCTACTTTGGAGGATCCATTGGAGCAATCGCTGTGTCAGAATCACACAATAATATCATCTATGTTGGTACAGGCGAAGTAACCGTTCGGGGAAATGTTTCTTCAGGAACAGGAATGTACAAATCGATCGATGGAGGAAGATCATGGACGTCGACTGGATTGCCCAATTCGCGGCATATCCCAAGAGTTCGAATTCATCCTAAAAATCCAGATGTGGCCTACGCGGCCGTTCTTGGCGACCTTTACAAATCAAGCGAAGAACGCGGCGTGTACAAAACATCAGACGGTGGAAAAACATGGGACCGTGTTTTGTTCAGCAATGGAGATGCCGGAGCGGTTGATCTTGTATTGGACCCTTTGAACCCAGAAGTTATTTATGCAAGTACTTGGCGCGTTAGAAGAACTCCTTACGATTTCTCTTCGGGAGGAGAAGGTTCTGCTCTTTGGAAATCGGAAGATGGTGGCGAAAACTGGACGGAAATCTCAAAGAACAAAGGCTTTCCTGAAGGTACTTTAGGGATTATTGGTGTAACTGTTTCGCCTGTTAATCCGGATCGTATTTGGACAATCATTGAAAATGAAAAAGGCGGTGTTTACAGGTCGGACGATGCTGGAAAAACGTGGGAATTAACGAACAGTGATCGCAGCTTACGTCAGCGCGCTTGGTACTACTCAAGAATCTATGCAGACAGCAAAGACGCGAACAAAGTAATCGTTGTGAATGTGGCGTATCATACATCGACGGATGGAGGCAAAAGCTTCAAGGAAAATTATGCTCCTCATGGCGATCACCACGATTTATGGATTGCTCCTGACGACAATATGCGAATGATTATTGCGGACGATGGAGGCGCACAAATCAGTTACGATGGAGGTGACAATTGGTCGAC
>JBLHVW010000177.1:0-6658 GCA_047628775.1 Salibacteraceae bacterium
AAATTCGAAGAGTACGTAAGTTTTGGCGCCATTTTAGGCCTGTTCTCAATTAAAAAAGGTCGTAAATCTTCTGAGTTAATTTTCTCTTTTGGAAAAAAAGATATCCGTTGAAGGGCATGATCGAAATCCGTATCCTCAACTAATTTCTAAACGCTATCATAAGCCTCCACTCTTCAACAAATCAACGAAATAATATGTGTGATACTATTTCGCTACCACAGAATTAGAAACCCAGATGCAATAGTCGCTATAGAATCACTCAAGTTGTCTTGCATTAAATTGGATATCTAGAATCTAAATTTCTTTCATTTATTTCTGAATGTTCTATTTTATTCATCCATTTCACTAAGTCTCCATGCTATGGAATTACTACTTTGTCTTAGACAACTGTTTCATAATATAATTCGTAAATTCATTTTTGTTTTTTAGTAAATCACTTAATAAAAATCCGCATCATCATTATTCAAGATTACTAATCCGATTAAACTTCTGCCACTGCAACGGTGTTAACACTTGGGCTGTAACCTAGACTCCTAAAATCCTTCTTCCCAAAGTAATTGGTGAGTGTCCGATACGTTTCTATAGTAAATGCGAGAAGTAATTTTATACTAAACAGTTTAATTATTCAAATCCCAAGAATACTCCATATAAGTGATTTTTTCAGAACTTAATTGCTCAGTTCTGTACTTATTAATAAAGTCTTTTATAGTTCCATTTTTGGTGAAATCAGTTGAATACCAATCAAATATTTTAGAAATAGATATTTCTTTCTTTTCGAATTTGTTTTTTGACGGGGCATTCAAGAACTTCTTGGTTTGTGATGTAAGCTTAGATTGAAGATTACTTGGCGTATAAGCTGCATTCATTAAATTTGGGCAAGATTTACTCGCGCAATTTAGAGCAAAATGAATTCGAGGTTCATTGAACTTCTTTCGAATAATTTCGTTTTCAACATGTGCTAAGCTAAGTGTACTGCCTCCGAGGTTTATGAATTTTTTCTTCCAAGGCTCAGCTGTAACCTTCGTAATCGAAGTCGTAGGGTAATTGTCAACAACAAGTTTAATCGTATATATGTTATATACATTAATCCAATAGGCCAATTTCTGATTATTAGTCCAATTGTTCTTCTGGTAATTTGATTCAATTTCTTTTAATATACTATCTAAAGACCCCTTATTTGCCTTGATTCCACTATAATTTACCTTTCCAGAAGCACTAACGTATTTCTTTAAAAAGAAATTTAATTTTTCATATTTATGGATATCTATTTTTTCTGTTTCTTCAATAATTTGAATTGGGTCAGGACTAGTTTGAATATCTCGCTCAGTTGGCGCAGTCCCAATTGTTTTTTCAATGGAAACCTTTGTTGAAGTTGTAGGTTCTAAATTCGTTTCGCTTTCAGGAGATGTGTTAACAATCACATTGTCTTCATTTTCTGTGATTGGATCAGAAAGTTGAGTTTCATTCATAGAGGATTGCTCAACGCTTTTTACTTCAGACGTTTCCGTGTTTTTAATTTTCGAACCCTCAGTTTTTGTTGAATCAGAGCCACAACCAATCACGAATAATACTGACGTTGCGAGAATAAGGGAATAAATTTTAGTCATAAGGCTTGGACGAGTTTGTGTCATTTCAATTACAATTTAACGAAGTGATTTATAGTTTTTGATCCAGGAGGTATCTTTAACATCAGTTAATAGGCGCCAGAAATTCGTGTCGATAAAGAATTTGGTGTCAACATGATCAACAGCATAGCGGTCATAAATGTATTTTTCCTGTTTAGGTGATGGTTTGTGGTATTTGTTACTCCATCCAATATCAGTTCTGTGCTTGAAAGGATATGTGGCAAATCGAATTTTCCAAAGAGAATCCATAGGCTCACAAACTTCTACTTTTTCTAACCGAGTACTGTCGAAAACCATTCCACAACTAATTCCGTTTTCTTCGAAAAAATTTATTCTTTTGGGATTGTAAATACTGGGCCACTCGCCAGAAACAATCTTAATAAAGGACTTTCGATCTACGATTTTTTTCTTTGTTAGAACACGGTTATTATTTATGTAGCAAACGTAAGTGCATATTTTTGAATTAGCACCAATAGAGACACGAACTCCAAAAACGCCTCTTGGCAGAGGGGGATCGCAATCATTGTCGATGGTACTTTGGCCAAGGACACTGCCTCCTTGTTTCTGATAAATTACAGAACAGGAAATAATCCAGATATATATGAGGATAAATCGAAACATCTCTTACACAATTTACGAAAATTATGCCGAAAGGTTTGAATTATTTATGCGGTTGTTTCAGAGCGAGATACGTAATGTAAACTCTTAGTAAAATGAAGAGTAAGTAGTATATTCTACTTTCAACTTAAAAATAGCTACGAGTAACCCTGGGAATATTGAAATAGCCAATAAATGATACTTCCTTTAACTTGGCTTATCGATCAAACCTATAGATGTGGTTGGGAGTAACACATGCATCCAACCTAATGTCATCGGGAGTAGAGTCTTCAATTTTTTCAGCCAAATCATCAAAGTGACTTAAGCCAATAAATTTACAATGGGGAGAGCACTTGCTAAGAAAACGATCATAGTAACCTTTGCCATAGCCAACTCTTTGTCCACTGCGGTCAATAGCCAACAAGGGCACAATTACAATGTCAAAATGTTCGGCGGCAACAATGCGTCCACGATTAGGTTCAGGGATTCCCCAACTGGAAATTTCCAATTGATCTTCAGATTCGAATAAAATTTGTTTCATCTCATTTGATTTCTGGTCCACTTTAGGAATTGCGACCTGAGCATCAAATGACATTGCCTTCTCCCAAATTCTGTAGGTATTGATTTCTTTTGTCCTTTCAATAGGCAGAAACATGCTGATTTTCTTTTTTTCAAATTGAAAATTATTGAAAAGAGAATGAGTGATTTTTTCCGATATTATTTGTAAATCCTTAGGTGAAAGAACCAGACGTTTTTGTAGGTATTGTTTGCGAAGATCTTCTTTAATCATAAAATAAGCAACTGCCAAATGTCACTGGGTGAATGAACGAATAAATGTACAAAAAGGACTCCAGAATAAGAATGTTTAATTGGACAGTTTTTTAATTCTGAAATGTTTTATTAGAATCGTACGAACTGCATTCTAGAAACCGTTTAATAGAGGCTTTGGAAACTTGATAATTGGTATTGTAAAGTGCATATAAACAGGTGTTAAGGATGTGTTTTGAATTACAATGTCGTACTGTTTTATACTTGGAAATAAAGTGTGATAAAAAGGTGCTGCTTTTTATTATGAGTTAGAAAAATGACAATGGCCGTGATTTTATTTGATGCGCTTGTTTTATGGGTAGATAAAGACGAAGTTTGAGTAAATCAATAATTTATACTATGATTAAAAAATACTATCTACGAACAGGTCTGCTTCTAGCGTGTTTAATGGCGAACAGCATTGGCTTTGCTCAAACCTATACTTTTACGAGTGCAACAGCAACTGGAACGGATGGGCCAACGCAAGGCTTAGCTGATACGGAATACACAGGAACAACACTCGATGGAACAGTAACTGTAACTGGAGGAATTCAATATTGGGTTGTGCCAACAACAGGGGTTTATTTAATTGAAGCTTTTGGAGGTCAAGGATTCGGATCTTTTGGTGGACGTGGAGCACAGGTTAGTGGTGAATTCAACCTTACTGCTGGAACAACCTTAAAAATTCTTGTTGGACAAATGGCTCCGCCACCCGTTGGTAGTGTAAACCAATATGCTGGAGGAGGAGGTTCTTTTGTTACAACTACAACAAATACACCTTTTATTGTAGCAGGTGGTGGTGGTGGAAATCACGGTACTTCTTTCGTTACGACTTCTGACGCGTCAATAACCAATGCTGGTTTTGCCGGTGTCGCAGGCAATTCTGGAGCTGGCGGAACGGCTGGATCTGGAGGAGTTGATGCATCATCTGCAGATGCTGGCGGTGGACTTCTTGGAAATGGAGGCGGAATCGGCGGCGGATTTGCCTTCGTGAATGGCGGCAACGGTGGTGCTGGATTAACTTCTGGTCATGGTGAAGGAGGCTTCGGATGCGGTGGAGGAACAAGTAGCTGGGATAATTACCGTGCCGGTGGTGGCGGTGGTTATAGTGGCGGTGGCGGTGCAGGTGAGAATGGACAAGTTGGAGCTCCTGCTGCTGGTGGCGGTGGTTCTTTTAATAGTGGAACAAGCCCTATAAATCTTGCAGGTGTTCAACTTGGAGACGGAATGATCATTATTACAAAACAATGTGCTCCAGCGGTTGGAACACTTGCTGGTGATCTTGGTTCGTTACCAGACGTAACAGAAGATTGTGTCTCAATACCAACTGCTCCAACTGCAACGAACAGCTGTAATGGAGGTATTGCTGGAACTCCTGACCTTAGTTTTCCTATCACGACGGTTGGAACAACTGTTGTTACTTGGACGTATGATGATGGAATTAACATTGTCACGCAAGCTCAAAATATTATAATTACTGGATTTGATGTTACTCCTCCAGTTTTAGATAATCCAAACTTATCAGATGTTGGAGGTCAATGTGACTTTACTCCGTCTACTCCAACTGCCACAGATCTTTGCGCTGGAGGTTTAGCAGGTGTAGCGGATGTTACTTTCCCTCTATCTACACAAGGATTGACAGTTGTAACATGGACATTTACAGATCCTAATGGAAATACTGCAACTCAAACTCAAAACATTACTTTGAATGATGTTGCTCCTCCTAATTTGGATATTCCAAATTTACCAGATTATACAGGTTGTGGTTCTGCCACTCCTCCAACGGCAACTGCTACGGATTTCTGTTCGGGTGCTTTGAATGGTACTCCTGATGTTACGTTCCCAATTACTGCTGCAGGTCCTACGACGGTAACTTGGACTTACATTGATAATAATGGAAATTCAGTTTCTCAAACACAGGATGTTTATGTAACTGCTGTAGATCTTACGGTAACATTAAATACTGCAACGATTAGTGCAAACGCTACAGGTGTTACTTACCAATGGATGGATTGTGATACAGGTCTGTTAATTCCTGGTGAAACAGGTCAAACGTATACGGCAATTACTACGGGAGATTACGCTGTAATCATTACGGCTGGGACTTGTGTTGATACTTCAGCTTGTACGCTAGTGGATTTCACTGGAATTGATGCGTTAAACTCAAATGCAATTACGGTTTATCCGAATCCAACAAGTGGATCATTTAAAATTGATTTCGAAGGAAACATTGAGAACATTGTTGTTTTTGATGCACTGGGAAGAATCATCGATGTGCCTTCAGATTTGGCGACAGGTCAAATTGATGGATCTAATTTAGCAACTGGTAAATATACTGTTAGTGTAATTACGGCAGATGCAATTTATAGACAAGATATAGTGGTTGTGAAATAATCCAGCCAAACTTAATTTGAAAGCCCTTTCTTGGTTTAACCGAGAGAGGGCTTTTTCGGTACTACTACTTTTTTTTATCTTGATATCTAGCTCAAAAAGAGTAGATTGTTATAAAAGATGAACGATAAGTTAAAGAGTTTTTCATGGTACCAAATAAATTCCATAATTTGCAGATGAAATGAAAACGAAACGAAACAACCCTCTTACCTTAATTCTTGTTGGAGCCGCTATAACAGTTACATTTTTAGGATTTAAATTCAAAAATGAAAACGGAACCTATAGAACAATGAACGTTCAAAAAGCGAATGTCTCTGACGTTTTGAAATTCTTAGGCGATGATGAGATGGTTCATTCAATGGTGAGTTTTGATGCCGAAAAGGCGAGAATAGGAGAGGAATTAATCCTTAACGGACGAACTAAAGTTGATGGCAAGTATTCGAAAAGAATTTCTAAATATTTTGTCTGTACAGATTGTCATAATTTGGGACGAGAGTTTGAAGTATTAACGGATGAATCAGCCGAAGCTAGGTTGAGCTATGCCGATGAGAATGGTTTAAGTTTCATGCCCGGATCAACTTTCTGGGGGATGTACAACCGAACTTCATTTTACAATAATGATTACGAAAAGAAATACGGTGCGCTTATTGTAGACTCGCGAGATACACTTCAGAATGCAGTACAATTGTGTTCCAAATATTGTTCGTCTGGTCGGTATTTAGAGGATTGGGAGTTAGAATCGATCATGCACTATTACAAAAAGAATGAATTGAAAATTGAGGACTTGTCTCTTTCTGAAAATGACATGAAAAATGTCCAAAAATATGCCAAATTGAAGGAGGGTGAAAAGAAGGATTTAATTGAAACAATCAAGAATTCTTATGTTCAAGGCTATGGAGCTACATTTCTTCCTACAATGCCAACAGATAAAAGAAAGTACGGCGAAGGTGGAAATCCTGAAACAGGGAAGAAAATTTATGATAAAAGCTGTCTGCATTGTCATTCAAGCGGGCGGGTTACCAATTTGAAATTAGATCACAGTTCTCTAACTGGGGGTATGTTTTGGCGAAATATTAAAAAATATTCAGACAAGTCGTTGTATCAAATCGTCCGACACGGAACTTATTCTAAGACAGGTCGAAAACAATACATGCCTCTTTATACCAAGGAGAAAATGAGCGATGAACAACTAAATGATCTAGTTGCGTACATTAAACAATTAGCCAAGAAATAATGAA
>JBLHVW010000178.1:0-6515 GCA_047628775.1 Salibacteraceae bacterium
TGTATGCTTTTACATCATCGATTAGAATCTCATAATCAAATCCATTAGGTGTTAAAAGCTCAATCTCTTCTTGAGAAAAATCACTAATAACGAAAATGTTCTTTTTGTGGACACCATGATCAACAGCCAAACCCAGATGAGTAAGCGTTTCAAGACCATCATGATCCGCATAAATTTTAACCTTTGAATACTGCTGAGAGAAGGCCATTCCGGAGAACAGAATAGCTGTTAATGCTAAGTACAATTTCATAGTTTCATAAAAATAGTTCTGTGCAAGTTACGGACTTTTTTCATGGATAAAAATTGACCTGTTTCATTTATCAGTCAAAATAACAACTCAAACAAGTTGATAACCATCCATAATAATTCACCTGTTAGACGGAAATTCAGTCCTATCTTTGTTATTCAACTAATCAAATCAATTATGTCAGATCAAATTCCAATAAAAAAAGTTACGTTCGGAAGAGTTTTTTGGCCAAGTCTTGTAGCCGCAATATCGGTATCCCTTATCGGTGCGCTTATATGGGCAATCGTAATCGGAAGCCTTTTTAGTACAGAGCCTTTTGCGGTGAGTGAAAAAACCGTTTTGCACATGACATTGGATGGTGATATTGGCGAAGTAAGCCAAACATCATTGAATACGACAACTTTTAATATTGACACTCAATTGGGAGTTGCAACTATTTTATTCGCTTTGAATGCTGCCAAAACAGATTCCAAAATTGAAGGAATCTTTTTAGAGATGAACAGTATTAATTGTGGAATTGCAACAGCACGCGAAATTCGAAATGCAATTAATGATTTTGAAAAAAGCGGGAAATTTGTCGTTGCTTATAACAGCGGTGAAGTCATCACAACAAAAGAATTCTATATCGCATCAGCTGCAAATGAGTCTTATGGTTTTCCAACTTCGAATATGGAGTTCTTAGGATTGGGTGCAGAAATGATCTACTTCAAAGGAATGCTTGATAAATTGGAAATCGAAATGCAGGTCATCCGCGGATCAAATAACGATTTTAAAAGTGCCGTTGAACCTTTTTTCAGAACGGACATGAGTGATTCAGCCCGTCATCAAACAAAAACCTTGTTAACGGGAATCTGGAAGGACATGCGAACGGATATTGCAAAAGACAGAGGTCTTACAGCGAAAGATTTGGATGATTTAGCGGAAAATGCTTCGGTAATTACAGTGAAAGATGCCGTGAAACACAAATTAATTGACGCGGCGAAGTACCGAGATGAAGTATTAAGCATCATTGCGAAGAAGGTGAAAGTGAAAGCAAACAAGGACATAGAGTTGATGGCTTTTTCGAAATATGCTAAAGAGCGTTTCTTGGACGATCAAATAATTATGATTGAAAACGAACCGAATATCGCTGTAATTCTTACGGAAGGTTCGGTATCGACAAAGGGCGACGGTCTGTCTTCTGAAAAGGTATGTAAAATGATTCGCGATGCACGTGACAACCCATCGATTAAAACGATTGTCCTAAGAGTGAATAGTCCTGGAGGAAGTGCTTTGGCGAGTGATGAAATTTGGAGAGAAGTAAAATTGACAAATAAAAAGAAGAAGGTAATTGTTTCAATGAGTGATGTTGCGGCATCGGGTGGATATTTCATAGCAGCTCCAGGCACGACAATCTTTGCACAACCAACGACAATAACAGGATCTATCGGCGTGTTTGGTGTGATTCCATTTACGGGAAACATGTTGGAGAACAAATTGGGGCTTTCATTCGACAGAATTGGTACGAACAAGCATTCGGTTATGACAACAAATCGTAAATTAAACGAAGAAGAGATTACGCTTATTCAAGGGCAAGTTGATGACATTTATGATCAGTTCAAATCAATTGTTGCTGAAGGACGCGGAATGACAAAGGAACAAGTCGGTGTCATCGCTCGAGGTCGCGTTTGGACGGGAAGAGATGCAATGGCTGTTGGATTGGTTGACAAGATGGGCGGATTGAGTGATGCAATTAAATATGCAGCTAAGGAGTCAGGTATCAGTAAAAAGAAGGTCCTCTATTACCCGCTTGTGAAAGAAGACAAATTGGCGGCCTTACTTGAGATGGTTGATAATTCATCAGAACAAGTCAGCATGAAAAGTGCGGAAATGCCAAAAGAGTTCCTTAGATATTACGAAAAATTAAAAGCGCTAGAATCATATACCGGTATTCAGATGAGAATGCCACTCGAAGTGACTTTCAATTAATATGATTTAACCAAAAACCGTCTTGCGCAAGTGAGGCGGTTTTGTTTTTTTACCTTACATTCGAGATAGAAAATGCAAAAAACCCTATTTCACATACTATTCTTACCAATATTTCTTTGGGCTCTGCCTTCATTTGCACAGTCGGATTCGACTTGGCACAGTTCCTTTTATATAGAAGCTGGTGGCGCTGGAGGAATCGCTTCTTTAAACATTGAACATTATTCTTTCGAAAAAGAAAACATCAACATCGGAGCGCGCTTTGGATTGGGAACTTCGCGATTGCGCAATTTTCAAGATGATTTTCAACCGGATTACTACGTTCCTTTCGGATTATTTACTGAAATAAAAGTAATTAATAAACGCCCGAACCCTCTGTTGATCTATCTCGGCGCAGGATTAATTTATGCATCAACAGTGCAAGTCAACGATGAATTCGAACCGCAACGTGTCATAAAGCTCAACAGTTATTTTCAAGCAGGCGCAACTTATGTTATCTCCAATAGGTTATTACTTCGACTGTCTTATTCTCCTATTATATCACGCGGATATGGTTTCAATCATTGGGCCGCAATCTCAATTGGTCACACGTTTTAAATGAAAGCAATCCTAATCATATCGATCCTTATAATTACAGTAAGTTGTAAGTCAGAGAAGTACGAAATCACGAACCTCAACAACAATAAAATCGAATTAATGGGCCATGGAGGAATGGGCATTTTAGACCTCTACCCTATCAATACGGCTGAATCTCTAATGCGCTGCATTAACGAGGGAGCTGACGGATCGGAAATAGATATTCAACTCACCGCTGATAATGTTTTGGTTGGGTTTCACAACTCAGATCTGGACGGGAACACCAACTTCACTGGACGGATTAGAGATTATACGTGGAATGAACTTAAAGAAGCGAGGTATACCTCTACCGCACAATTGAATTATAAGATTCTAAAATTAAGCGATTTCTTTGATGGTGTTGGCGGCGTTGACAATTACACTTTTACGCTCGATATTAAATTGTACCCAACAGAAGGCGAATACCTTGTCTATATCAACGACTACACAGATGCCTTAATGGAGTTATACCAGAATTATTCAATCGATCACACGGTGTTCATTGAATCACAAGACGAATTTTTCCTTGGCGAAATGGCAGCAAAAGACCCTCAGATTCGACAGTACATCTATCCGGCTACTTTTCAAGATGGATTTTTAACAGTCTTGAATTTAGGACTTCACGGTATTTCCATTGACTCAGACAAGGTCACTGCCGAGCAAATTGAATTCGCCCATGCTATAGGGATTTTCGTTACTGTTTGGGGAGTTGCAAGTAAAAAGGAAAACAGAGAAGCGATTCGAAAAAATCCAGATATGATTCAAACAGATAAAGTGGCTTATCTCGTGAAACAATTGAAATGAAATCAAAACTACTTTTTACGCTGGGGCTGCTAATCATAGTTAGTTCGTGCTCGATGAATTTCCTTTTTCTCCATCCTCATAACTTAAACGAAGATTCTACTTTCCAGCAATACAATGGTGAAAAGAAAGACACAATGCACCTGCAATTCTCAAACCAAAACGAACCGAATTTCTATTACGAATCAGGGATAAATACTGATTTAGGATATTCCATTGAAAGTGTAAACTATCCAAACTCTAACGAGGATACGCTAAACGCTTGGGTCATCCGACCTACTGGAGCATACAATGGAACAACTTTGTTTTTTCTTCATGGAAATACAGGGCACGTTGTTTTAAATTACCAATTGGCAACACCTTTTGCAGAACGCGGATTCAAAGTATTCCTTTTTGATTACAGCGAATTCGGATTCTCTCAGGGGAAAGCGAAACGAAAAAACGTCCTAATCGATGCCAATTCTTCTTTGGATTACTTGTTGTCGTTGGATGAATTTAAAGACGAAAAAATTATTATTTATGGACAATCCTTAGGTGGACACCTTGCACCGGTCGTAGGAAAGCAGAACGAGTCTAAAATTGACGGCGTTGTCTTGGAAGGAGCGTTTTCAAGTCACGATGATATCGCTGGTGAAAAGGCAGGATTTATTGGAAGATGGTTTATTGGGGAAAAATACTCGGCTAAGGACTCTATTCCTTTGATCAAAAAACCAGTATTGGTGATTCACAGCATTGGTGACAGAACGATTCCTATTGAGCATGGTAAGCGTTTGTATGCTGCTGCAACGGAACCAAAGAGCTTCTATCAAATAGATTCAACTCATATTTTGGGGCCACTCTATTATGCGGATAGTATTGTAGCCAGGATTGAGAGAATGTTTCCTGATTAATCAGAAAACAGTAAAAGCACAAGGGACATTCGGTATTGAAAGTTTTGTCTTACTAACCCCAACAATACTTTGAGATGCCCCTTGTGCTTTTACGGAATTAATTAAAGTTCGTTTTCAAAGTTGAACTTATAGGTGTGAATTACATCTGAATCAGAATCAGATTTGATAAACATCTCTTGCAATTCTTCAATCATTAAAATCTCAAGTTCTTTAGAACCTTTTGTTTCAATTATTGATACCTGTTTATTAATAATTCTAAAACGAACAACCACATAGTTTTCTTGATTGTCATCTAGATCTACTTTACTGAAGTCGATTGTCAATTTTCTTTTGATCTCCTTCAATAGTTTTGGGTTCTCACCTGCAAAACTCACACTCATTGTCATTAAGCTTAAAACGACTGCTGCTACTAACTTTTTCATACCACTTATTATTTATTTCTTTGCAATGTTACGCCTATTAGACATGTGAAAGCCAGATAAGTTACAAAAGAAGTAGTGTTATTTCATGAGTGGCCGTTAACGGTGTTAAGTGGGCCTAACATGGGGATGAAAAACAGGAGGCTTTCGGGGTTTTATGTTCTGCTTTACCTGCGACGAGCAGACTCGTTAATAGAACGTATTGCCTTTGTAAAAGGCGTACAATTTGCTGATAAATTCCAATCCTTGCTTTGCTCAAAAACAAGAACTGTATTATTAAATCAATTGGAATTAAAAAATCCCTCTCTCGGCTGAACCGAAAAAGGGATTAATAGTATATTATTTCCTCTACTAACGAGACCTTAGAAATTACTTTCCTCCAGCCAATTCAGCGAATTCATCGTAGTTCACTTCTTTCTCGTTAAGTTTCACCGTTTCTTTAAAGTACTTTGTCAATTTTTGTTCAGCAAGCATATCGTAAACCCGATTCGCTTCCTCTTGGTTTTGAAGAACTTCCATTGCAGATTTAGTTAATTCAGCATCTTCTGGAGCTGGCATTCCGTATTGTGCATAATTCGAAACCAACAATCCTTTCGTAAAGTTGATTACTTCTTGGTTCTCCAATTTGATTTCATTCGCTTTGAATATTTCGCTTTGTATCAATTGCCATTTTAGACCTTTTGCATATCCAGCGTACTCAGTTGCTATTTGCTCGTCAGAAACTTCTTTTTCGTTCGACATTTTAATCCAACGTTTCAAAAAAGCATCTGGCAATGCAAGTTCTGTTTTTTCCAACAATGAATCGTAAACCGCTCTTGTCAACATACGATCAGAATCATTTACAAACATTCCGTCCAAATCAGACTTAACGCGTTCTCTTAATTCTTTTTCATCTTTTATTGTTCCAGGCCCGAATAACTTATCGTACAATTCAGTACCCAATTCTGCCAATTCCATCACTTTGATTTCATTCACAGTCAATTGGAATTTTTCAGAAAGGTTTGGCAAATCTAATTCAGTTACTCCTAACATAGCAGCTGTATCAGCTCCACCTTTAGAAACAGAAGCAGGAGAAACGATTGCTTTATCTCCAACTTTCTTACCTGTAAGCTCTTTCTTTACTTTCTTATCAGAAACGAATTCCATTGAAATCGTTGAAGTATGAAGAACCCCACCTTCTTTGATAGATGCGTCATCATTTAATTCAACAAACTGTGACAAGATCATATCTCTCTCACCAACTGCATCTCCAGAAACCAATTTCCCGTAACGACGTTGTAAGTCTTCAATTTGCTTGTCGATCAATTTCTTGTCAACCTTAACCTTAATGTAATCGAATTTACTTTTTGCAGTAAGACCAACTTTAACTTCTGGAGCCAAACCGATTTCATATGTAAATTGGAAATCAGCTGGATTGTCAAAATCTCCTTCGAAACCTCCATCTCCTTGAGGAATTGGATTTCCTAGAATTTCAATTTTGTTTTCAGCGATGTAATTTTGAAGTGATTTATTCACCACTTTATTCAATTCATCTGATAAAACACCTTTACCATATTGCTTTTTGATCAATCCTAAAGG
>JBLHVW010000179.1:0-6511 GCA_047628775.1 Salibacteraceae bacterium
CACACCATCGTTGTCAACAAGCGTGCTTCCGATATTGTTCAAGGAGATAAAACCGGAGACACGCCATTGTCAGAACACGTAAAGGAATACATTCGTGAAGAGTTCAACAAGCCTGGGAATGTGTTTTGCGGTGTTGTTCATCGATTGGATCGACCAACGAGCGGTGCGTTGGTTTTTGCTCGGACGAGTAAAGGTCTTTCAAGACTGAACGAGCAATTTAGAAACCACGAAACCCGAAAAGTCTATTGGGCCGTAGTAGAGAAAATGCCAACGAACAAGAGCGGCCAACTTGTGGATTTCCTAAAGAAAAACGAAAAGCAGAACAAATCATACGCCAGCGAAACAGAAACGAACGGTTCGAAAAAAGCGATCTTGAATTACAAATGGGTAGCGTCTTCGGACAAATACCATTTGCTAGAGATTGAACTTGAAACGGGACGTCACCATCAAATTCGTTGTCAATTGGCGAATATCGGATGCATCATCAAAGGTGATGTGAAATACGGCGCGCGTCGTTCAAACAAAGATGCTTCAATTCACTTGCACGCACGAATTTTAGAATTCAGCCACCCAACATCAAAAGAGCGCGTAAAAGTTTTGGCTCCAGTTCCTCGAGAACCTTTGTGGCAGTTTTTTGAGAAGGGTTGATTACATTTCGATTCCAAATTCAGGTTCAACAATTTTACCGATTAGACTGTTAGATTCCATTGCCATTTGACTGTAACAAGGAAAAACCACACTTCTTAATTGGCTTCTAAAATCAAACATGTCCGTTCTCATTTTTTGTTCCTTATAATCCTTTTGTTCTTTTACCAGCCAATCCATTTCAGTATCAATTTTCATTGGTCGGGTAGTTCGTTTATTGTTCAACTGTTTCACGCTTGCGTCTAATTTAGCCTCTGAAACGCGCTTCATATCAACCATTCCCAAACTTCCTTTTTTGATGCTCATTTTCTGGAAGTATTCATACCCGTCTTTGGTAATTCCCACAACCGCGATATCGTAAATCATTCCGTCGTTTAAATTGTAATCAAACTTTCCATTTGTTCCTGTAATTCGTTGGAATGCTTTGGTTTTGTTAGGGAAAACATACGTGTACAGTTTCAAGTACTTATCCGCGTTCGGAACTTCAAAATTGAAGCTGTTGTATTTAATTTTTGTTTTATTCCCTGTAGTCGGATCAATAACCGTTGTTGTTTGACGGGCTATTGTCGCCTCGCGAACGTAAGCATCGATATTTTTCATTACAGGCCCTTTTCCATGTTTAATCGTGAAACCGCGCGACTTTCCACCCAAGTGCTTCTTAACGTTATTCATGTTGAACTTGTATTCTTGATCCAAAGATTCCGCAGTGCGTTTTGTCTTTCGCGCCTGTTCGTTCGATCTTTCCTTGGACATGTCTTTGTCCCAATCTCCTTGGCGTTTCTTCTCAAGGTCTTGGTATGTTTTGTTCTGCTTCTTTAATTTGTCAATTCCATTTTCATAAAAGGCTTTGAGTCCTTTGATGTGCGGATTGTTTGCATCCATCACGCCAACATTCTCAGTAGCGAATTCTTCAAATTCAGGATAGCCCATTGCAGCTACTTCCTTGTCAATTTGCCACATTGGCTTTTGCAATTGAGAAGTGTATTTGTCAATAATAGTATTCGCTTGGTAACACTTCTGATGAATGACTTGAACGCGTTTTTCAAATTCCCGTGTGGCAAGATTCGTGTTGTTGAATTCCTTTTTCCAAAATGCAAGAACTTTTGAAGGAGCAAGATAGTTTCTACTTGTTGCAGCAACTGTAACTGCGCTTGACGCATATTCTGAGACTATGCTGTCAGCAGCAATAGATTCAGGCTCTTTCACATACGTAATCCGAGTTTTAGACGTAGAATTCGGATTCGACTTTAGATTAACTGATACTTTCTCTGGATCGGCATTCGGGTTCATTTTTTTGAAGTATTCATCATACCGCGGTCCTTCTTTCCATTGAGAAAGGCGAATAGCCTCATCAGCTGTCATGTTTTTATTAATCGGTCGGTTGTCATTGTATAGATACTCCCGTTCTTCAGGGGTGATTCGAAGACTTGGATGATCTGGAACGATCAATCCACCAGCTTGTATATCAGGCCTAGAAAGTCCAAAATTAGATTCATTTTCCTCTTCCAAACTCAAATACAAACTATCGCGGCTCCATTTGTTCTGCTTCCATTTTTTAGAATCGAGAAATGCTTCGTATCCAGCAGGGTAGAAGTTCAATTCACTCATGTCAACAGGAACTGGTATTTTTTCTAGTGGAACAGGGTTTTGCCAATCTATTGTTCCGTTCGCTAATTTAATGCCATCAAACAATTGCATTTTTTCTTTGTACTCATCAACGGGAGTTTGAAGGTAAACGCCAACTTTTGGATTGAATTCCAATTGTTGTCCATCGGGTGTAAATCCACCAACGCCAAACATTCCCTGCGTTTCTAGCATGCGGTCTCCGGCCATTGTGCTCAATCCACTCTTAACGATATCGCCTCCGCTGATTACCTCTTGGTATTGAATGACAACAGGTCCGTTGTACGGTTTTCCATTTAATAGAAACGCCTCTTTCGGAACGGAAAGCATTACGCCTTTGTTCGAAAGAACGACTCCTCCGTCTTGTGCAATCGAAAAATATTCAATCGGTAAATTATCGATTTGAGCATACTCAAAAAGTGCTTCTTTTAATTGTTCTGAAATTTCAGGGGTATCGGTCTTCGAATCAGTATTAGATGTTACAGGATTAATCAAGTACAATGTTGCTGCTGTTGCAAGTGCCAAAGCCATAGCGCTCATTCCAGACCACTTCAATAGTTTCTGATAGTGGTATTTCTTTCCTGCTTTGCGAACCTGAGCCCTTTGCGATGCTCTTTTAGCACCCTCGTTAATTGATTCTTGCAATCGAACCTCCTCTTGTAATTCTTTATTGCTTGCCAGCCTTTCTTCAAAGACTGCTTTATCCTCTGCGTTTAATTCGCCAGATAAATATTGATCTATTATTTTGGTACTATTTGGAGTCATATTTCTGGCTTTATTGATGAATGGGTTGGTTGTTCGAATCGTTCAAAACGATTTCTTTCACTTTGTTGATGCATCGGTACTTTTGAGCTTTAGCAACTTTATCATTGCGAAGCCCAACTTTCTTCGCGATATCAACCATATTCAATCCCAAGCCATAAAACAGTTGAAGAATCTGCTGACACTGTTTCCCTATTTGCGATAAAGCGTCTTCGATACTTTTTAGTTTCAATTCTTTTTGAAGCCATTCATCGTCTTCCTCTTCCGTAAAATTATCGTGCAGTTCACTGTGACGGTGTTTTCCTTCCTTTCGACTCTGATTGTACCAAATGAATTTGCATGTATTCTTCACATAATGAAAAGAATCAACCGTGAGTTCGAGGTCAGGCTCTTCCATTTTTCGAGTAAAAATGAGCAATGCTTCCTGAAATATATCTTCGGCATCCGCAGAATTACAACCTTTAGATTTCAGAAAACGCTTAACATCTGGCCACTTTTTGTAGAGCGTCCTCAGTTCTTTGTTTACGTCCAATGACTGTTTTTCGGTTTTAATCATTCACTTGTTTTTCTATAGATGTCGAATCAATCGAAAGGTAAGCAACAAAACGGATTTTATTTTAAAAACAGAATTCTTCAATGATTAATAAGTCACATTAGTTACATTGAATAACGATTCCATGGATTAACTTTGTTTGAAATTAACGACAATTAAGATGAAATATACAGTAGTAGATGTAAGAACAGAAGCTGAATTTGCAGAAGGACATGTTGCAGGATCAATAAATATTCCTTTGCAAGAAGTACAGAAAAGAGAGGACGAAATAATGGCCTTAGAAACACCTGTTATGTTCTGTTGCGCGAGTGGAGGAAGAAGTGGGCAGGCGGCTCAGTATTTTACATCAAAGGGTTTGGAATGTGAGAACGGTGGTGGCTGGGTGGAGGCCAATGCAAAGGTCAACGCTTAGTTTTAACAGTTTTAGTGTAAGAAAGTTGAATTCAATACGTCAAATTACGCGTTATGAAAATTGTATCCGCCTTATTTTTTATGTTGATATGCTTTACTTCTTTGTCTCAAAACGAAGATGTGATTAATGACTTTTCGGCCTCTGAGTTCAACGGAAAGGTACTTTTGACATTTGCGATCAAGCAAGGAAACACATGCAATGGCGTTGAAATATTTCATTCAATTGATTCGGTCGACTTCACAAAAATTGGAAGTATTGAAGGTATTTGCGGAAGTTCACAAGCACAAATCGAATATGATTTTACACACCTTGATCCTGAGAAAAACGAGATCAATTTTTATAGATTAAGTCTTGGCGGAATTGGGTTTTCATGGATCGTAAGCGCTGAGGTTATTGATTTAGGATTTAATAGAGCTTTGCTTCGACCAAATCCAATTGCTGAGGGATCCGAATTGTTTTTTGATAACGAAACGAATACTCTTTTAACATTGAATATTTATTCAAGCGCAGGAATTCTCGTGAAGTCAGATAAAACGACTGCTGAATTTTTCGTACTTAATGCCTCCGAATTTGAGTCGGGAGTTTATTTCTATTCAATACATCCGGAAGGAATTAAGTCTGAAGTAATAGGGAAGTTTATTGTTCCTTGATGGGCTGAATCTTTCAAAAGATTAATACTCAATTTCATCATAAAAATACCAGGTATCTCCGTAATACTTCATCTGATGTGCAACGATTTCTCCTCGATCGTTAATTCCAAATCTGTGTTCGCTTACTTCAGTTGAAATTTCGAGAATTGAGTCGTGAATGTTTGTTTCAGGTGCTAGACGAATGCTTGAAAAAGGAACTTTTTTTATTGAAGTAGGGGAGTTTTCTGAAATAATATGAAAACATTCGTTGGGTTCATCCACAAAGTAATACAATCCAAATTTGTTCAGGTGAACCACGGGAATGGTATAGGAAAGAGCTCCGCTGTAACCTTCGAATTCAAACTCTTTGACAATTTCCCCAGATGTGTTGTACAATCTGCCCTGAAGTTCTGTGCTTGCAGAATTAAAGGCATACGCAACGAAAACATGAGACTCGCCAATGAACATGTTCCCAGCAATTGTGGCTCCTTCTCTAATTAATGAAATCGATTTCCCTTTGGATGTTATAATTGCAGAACAAGCCAATAAGCACGAGCTGTCTTGAGCGTATTTCACTTTACAATCAGCGGCAGAGCTTGACCACCAATTATGGAAATTAATTTCAGAGTCACCATTTCTATCAAAATATAGAATTCCTTCAACCCCAACATCGCTGTCTGAAACTGCGAAAACTTGCGTTAAAACTATTTGATTGGTCGGTTCCAAATAGGTTTCAAATTCAGGAAGCATCATATTGCTCTGAACAACAATACTTCCGAGTTCCTTCATATACTGTTTTTTATAAAAAACGGTTTCCCAGAGTTCATTGTCCTCAGAATCGTAAAGGCGAAATAGGTACTTGACATCTCGACCTGTGTAGCGGTAGGTTTTTACCAAGCTGTCTTTCAGAGAATGTTCGTCATAATACACCGTATCTTCTCCACTCAACTGAAGCTGAATGAGCAAGGTGTGGGGTTCACCATCAATTAAAAATGTAGTATCTAATGAAAGAGGAGTTGCGTTAACGTAACTCTGGCCATAAATCGATAAAATGGTGTCATAAGATGGAACATCCTTATTGGCAATAATTAGGACCACTTTCTTTGAACTTTCAACCGGATTCTTTGTGCTTTCACTGCAAGAGAACAGAGTGGCAAGGGCTAAACATAAAGCAACTAACTGGGGAGGCATATCTTAATTTTGTGTTTGAGCACGTTATATAATTAATGAATGTACAAGTTTTAAATGAGAAATTTTTTTCACCCAGAAGTTCAATCAAAATAGACCGTTTCTTAGAAATGTAGCTTAAGAAAAAGCCCCCAATTCTCAAAGAAAAGGAGGCTCAACATTTGTTAGGTGTTGCTTATTTTACGACAACGCGCTGGCTTGAATGAACACCATTCGATTCAATCGTTACGAAATAGATTCCGCTTTCAAGATTTTGTAAATTGATGGTTGTTTCATTTCCAGTCGGTTGAATTTGTTTAACAATTCTTCCTGCGAGAGAAATAATTTGAATGTTTTGAAATGTATCAACTGAAGTGATTGTAATTTCTCCATCGGTTGGATTTGGCGAAATCATCCAAGCCAATTCTTTGATTTCATTGATTGAGGCAGGATTTCCGTAAACCAAATCATAGCGTTGATCTTCCAATACTCCGTGCATCAAACTCACTTGCCCTTGGGTAAAGCTATTCTGACATTCTTCAGATGAATAATCCATGTAATTTTCAATCATGTCTGGCAAGTCAATTCCTTGAATGTTGTCCACACATGTGTTTTTTGAAGGGTCACAATCTTGCTGAGATTGATCTGCAGCGTTCGGTGTGTCGTCAATTCCATCTTCTGCTGTACAATCTCCATCGCCCCAAATATGACGCAATCCTA
>JBLHVW010000180.1:0-6377 GCA_047628775.1 Salibacteraceae bacterium
TTCTTGACCGTGCTCAGTTCCTTTGTAAACTTTTAGATTAGTAAATAATCTTCGTCCAAGCGTACCTTTAGGGAGCATTCCCTTTACAGCTTTTTCGATTAATCTTTCAGGATGTTTTGCTAACATCTGCTCTGCAGTTGTTTGACGTTGTCCACCTGGGTAACCCGTGTGACGGATGTACGTTTTGTTAACAAGCTTAGTACCTGAAAATGCTACTTTTTCTGCATTAATAACGATAACGTTATCACCACAGTCAGCATGAGGTGTGAAGTTTGGTTTGTGCTTACCACGAACTACCTTCGCCACCTTACTCGCTAAACGACCCAAAGTCTGGCCTTCAGCATCCACTACAAACCACTTTTTATTAGCGGTTTCCTTGTTAGCGGAAACGGTTTTGTAACTTAATGTATCCACAATATTGTATTTTAAAAATAAGACAATTCCCCTAAATTGGGGGGTGCAAAGATATGATTTCTACATTTATTAACAAACCTTTAATGAAAAAGATTAAGGTTTATTATTTGAAGGTTTTTTAATCCGAGGCAAAGATACCGTATTTAGTCAAATACAAAACCTCAAGATTCAATTATGAATCCATTTATTTGCCCTCTATGCGTTAACATGTTTTTAACAATAGAGTGGCCAACCTGATCACCTAAAACAAAGTCATCTTATATATGCTCTTCAGACTAATTCTCATCGTTACACTTACCTCACCCTCTATAGGGGGCTAACTCAATCCAACAATGATACTGTCAAGCTTCAACTTATTCCACCATTGGATGAATTGATTATTCCTGAAAGTCAAATCAATCTTCCAAGCGATTATCTAATTGATTTTTCAAACTTTCACGTTGACTTGCCGTCATCGAACTACGATTCCTTTTTCCCACGTGATCCGAACCCATACTCAGTTCATTATCCTAATGAATGGACATATTCAATCTCTCATTTCAACCCTTGGACAACACCTTGCGGAGAAAACCATCACGGCAACGGAATACTATCGAGCCGGTGCGAATGTAACACGAAAGACATACTTCACGGCAAATCAATTTATTGGGATAATAGAGGATTAATTTCTGCCGTTTACACCTACAGGAATGGGAAAATCTATATGCATAAATCGTATACCAATGGAGAAATTAACGCTATAAGTTACTACAGATATGATAACAAAGGCTACCAAGTAAAGCATGGTAAGTGTATTGAATATGAATGGAATAGAAAAAATATCATCAATTAGAACATGGGGGATGAAGATGGATTAACTACCATTTACTTTGATACTATTAAAGAAGAGGAAACACTCTTCAATAATGGCAAGAAAATTTGTCAAAAAGTTTGGTTCGAGGACGGGAGGCTCAATGAAGAACTAGAGTACAACGAATATTTCATGTGATAATAAATTTAATGTAGAGGTTAATGTTGAACAACAATTCGTTTGACTTGCTCTTTTCCATCGCTAATTAATTTCAAAAGATACATGCCAGAATTCTGGCTCGACATGTCAATCGTAAAATTAGAACTTTCCACTTTAAGCTGTTTCACCAATCGTCCTTCGAGATCTAATATAATTAGTTCTTCTACATTGTGATTTTCCGACGAAACAGTCAAACTACTTGAAACTGGATTCGAAGAGACATCAAAATCCAAACTCTTTTCATTCAACCCAAGAGTTGCGCAATAGGCGATATCAATTGAATCTAGAACAGTAGCTCCAGCATAAGCTAATATATAGTGCCTTACTATTTCGCATCCACTGCCGGTAACCAAATAGGCAGATCGGTTTACTACTCGTTCAGTTGGCGGTAGGTCAACAATATAATTCGAAGACCATGGGATATCCCAACAAGGTTAAGTAGCACTCGAAGCATCAAACAAACTACCTCCAAAAGGATCACTCTCAATGGCAAAACCATAGTATGCAATATTCCAATTGGGACTATCTAGTATAACACAATGTCTCGATACAACTGAGATTGTATCTGGATACAGGTTTTTAATCTGTAAATAAAAATTCTCCGGATTACCTCCTTGATATTCAACAACCTGCTGAACATTCTGGTCCACCAATTGATTTTCGATATAAAACTCGAGTTGTCCAAAAGAAAATTGAACAATCAATAAGAATGTGGGAATTAGTAAAAATTTCATTTGTTGAAGGTAAGTTTCTATTTACTCTCAAACAAACGACAAATCAGGGTTCTATTGGAATCCCTTTACTTTTTCTTAAAAGCGTTGATTGCATTCACAGTAAAATCAGACAAGACTAATTTCCCGCTCATTTCAGCGCGTTCGATTAACAAAGCATCCCAATCTTCAGTTCCTTTCCAGAAAATTCCTTTAAGGAGCTCCATTGCTTGAGGATTAGAAGCTGAAAGTTTATTCGCCAACACCTCAATCGATTCATCCATTTCAGATGCGGAATCATAAATCTCAGTATACAATCCTTTTTCTCTTGCCCATGAAGCTGGCATCCACTCAGTGGCATTAATTGTCAATTGACTCATGGCAGACATTCCAACCTTACGCTGAACGGCAGGACCAACTACAAATGGGCCAATTCCAACTGCAAGCTCTGAAAGTTTAACATCAGCAAATTTTGTCGCGAAACAATAATCGACTGCAGATGCTACACCCACTCCACCTCCTACAGCTTTTCCATGAACACGTCCGATGATTAACTTCGGACATTTACGGCATGCGTTAATCACATTGGCGAAACCTGAAAAGAATTTTTTTCCTGTTGGGAAATCTTGAATTGAGATTAATTCATCAAAACTAGCACCAGCGCAAAAAGCTCTTTCACCGGATGATTTCAAAACAATAACTTTCACCTTATCGCTTGCGCCAGTTTCAGTAATTGTATCTGCAAGTTTTTGAAGGATCTTCCCAGGAAGTGAATTACTTAATGGGTGACCAAATTCGATCGTTGCAATTCCTCTCTCATTGACAGAAACTTCAACATGTCCTTGGTGAATAGCTTCAGACATAAATTATTATGTTTTAGATTGTTTACTTTTTTTGACGATTGTCCTTGGCAGAAGCAATTTTCACATCAATTGCACGACCATTAATTTCCATTCCATTTAGAGCTTGAATTGCGCTAATTGCATTATCAGCTTCCACCATTTCTACGTAACCGTATCCACGTGAACGCTTCGTGTCTTTTTCATAGACTACATGTGCGTAACCTACTTTTCCAAATGTTGAAAATGTTGACATCAAGTCATCTGAAGTAATACTCCAATCCAGATTCGCTATAAATATATTTGTCATCTAACCTTTATTTAAGAGTAAAACTGTCTGTTCCTATCAGTTGACCTTGACAGTATAGTTTCACTTTATAATTCCCTTTTGATAATTCTTTGCCCTTTAAACTATAATAGACAGCGACATCAATACTTTGATTTTGATAATTGATCGATTTCTTGTCTGAAAATGCCACTTGACCTGTTTCCAAAGTAGTGACATTGCTTGAAGACGTCTGAAGTGTTTTCCCCGATGGATCGATTACACTCATGTAAACGACTTTGTTTCCTCCATCCGTAATTGGGTTTTTGCCAATTGTGAATTCAGAACGAATTTGAACGACCTTTCTAGCTCTAGACTCTTCGCCCATCTCGTTGTTCAGCTTTTGCTTCAAACCAACGGTTTTTATGGAATAGGCATTTAACTTTTGACCTTCTTTGATTTTCACAAAGCGATCATCCGCTAATTGAGCTGCAGAATCTCTAGACGCCGCAGTATTACCTAAAGTCTGAGTAGTTTCATCAAGGTCATTTCTTAAACCGTAATTCAAGGTATGCAAAGAGTCAATTTCATAAACATACCCCCTCATAATATCTCTTAGTCCGGTAATCTCGGTTTTTTGTCGCGCAACAATAGAGGCATTTATTCTCCCCGATTTTTGGCTTGCATCAAGATCTGCCATTAAAAGCTCTATAGCTTGTTTTTGTGAATCAATCGCTGCATTTTGCTCTGGAGTACCGTTTTTCTTAAGCTCGTCATAGGTTCTAAGCATGGTTACGAAATCCTCGCGAAGATCGTTTGACATATCGCCAACATATTCCTTTAGCATTTCATTCATGACTTTCATGTCTTGAGTGAGCTTTGTGTTCTCTAATTCAGCTTTGTTCAAAGCAGAATTCTTGGAGGACCACATATAGCCCATAACACCCAACATTAGAAACAGAATAATCACGATGGCAATAAAGGCACCATTACTTTTTTTTGGGGAGTTAATTTCTTCAGACATAAATATCAATTTAGGAGATATACCTAATATACGAATGTATAGCGTAAATGTTCAATCTTAATTCCAAAAAAAATGTAATTTTTCTGGGAAAAGAATTTATGCTTCCTCTAAAGAGTACTTGTAACTCTCCATGATTTGGTTGGCGAGCAATTTTTTACATGCCTGATCAACCATTTTATCGGCTGCTTCTTGATTACCCGCTTCAACGAATAATCTAACGTGTCTTCCAATACGAACACCTTCAATAGCGTCCAAACCAATATTCTTCATACTACTAGTCACTGCTTTTCCTTGCGGGTCTAACAATGCATCCAATGGCATCACGTCTATTTCGGCCTTAAATCTCATCCTTCTTCTTTTTTAAAAATATGATTTCTATTAACGATAAAATCAGATACAAAATTACAATTAATGCAATAGACCAAGTCTGGAAAATCAAAATTAATGCAGTACTTATTAACAAAAATGAATATCTGATTTCATTCGATTTCCATCCAAAGGCTTTAAACTTTAATGCAAACATTGGAAGGGGCACAACCATAAGCAAACTCATGATAACAATCAGAATGGATAGGTTCACGGGGTCGTAGAGCATTTGCATTGTTTGGGTATACGTAACATCAGAATAACACAGAACCAATGGAAACGTCATAAAAAACAGAGTGAGCGCAGGAGTTGGCAATCCAATAAAACTGTTTGTTTGCCTTTTATCAACATTGAATTTCGCCAACCTAAACATGGCGAAAAATGGAATCAACAAGGCGAAAAACGGAAGTGCAAACAACTGATGCCCTTCGAATATATCCCACAAGAATGCATCCATGTTATAATTGATCACTTCATAATGATGATTGTTAATAAAATCATGAACATCCATTGACATTATTACCATCATAATAATTCCTGGAGCGATTCCAAAAGTCACCATATCAGCCAATGAATCCATTTGTTTTCCAAGTTCACCATCGGACCCTATAAGTCTAGCTATAAACCCATCAAGAAAATCGAAAATTGCGCCAGCAAAAATAGCAAAAGGAGCTAAATCTATCCGTCCCATTATTGCTAGAAGAATCGCTAGAATACCAGACAACATATTGGCTGCAGTAAAGAAATTGGCTATATTAAACATTAGATGCTATGAAATATTAAATTTGCACTGAAAAAAATCAACGAAAGACGTCTACTATTCGTCTAGTAATTGAACGATATTGCAAAGAATACAATTTTTTAGTGAAAATGCTGTTAATGTCATATAAAAATCTACAATTGATGAAAGCCAAAGGTTTAGTTATTATATGTTCAGTATTATTTTCTGTACAAATTAGTTCAGCGCAATCAGATCCAGAATTAACAAATACAATCGCTCCAAAATATTCAAATGAATTCCTCTCCATTGGAGTAGGTGCAGAAGCGTTAGGTCAAGCCAATGCAGTTGTTGCGCAGACAAACAGCGTGAATTCTGGCTATTGGAATCCAGCAGGATTAACCCATGTCGATAAGTGGTTAGAAGTTGGATTGATGCACTCGGAATACTTTGCGGGAATTGCGAAATACGATTATTTAGGACTCGCACATTCGATTGATGAAAAAAGCACCTTTGGATTTACAGCGATTCGTTTCGCAGTAGACGACATTCCAAACACAACTCAGTTGATCGATAATAATGGAAACATCGATTACGATAGAATAACATCTTTTACGGCAGCTGATTACGGCTTTTTATTTTCATACGCTAGAAAACTCCCCGTTAAAGGACTAAGTGTAGGTGGGAGTTTCAAAGTTATCCATAGAAAGATCGGGAGTTTTGCAAAATCATGGGGATTCGGAATTGATGCCGGAGCTCAGTATGAAACAAAGAACAAATGGAAATTCGGTTTGATGTTAAGAGATGTAACCTCAACATTTAATGCTTGGGTATTTACTTTGGACAGCGAGACACAAGAGGTGTTTTTAAATACTGGAAATGCACTTCCTGAAAACGGACTCGAATTGACTTTGCCAAGAATTATTCTTGCAGGTTACAGAAAGTTTGACCTTGGAAAAAAAGGAATTTACGCTTCAAGTGAAATTGACATTGATATCACAACTGATGGTCGACGTAATACTGTGTTAAAAA
>JBLHVW010000181.1:0-6355 GCA_047628775.1 Salibacteraceae bacterium
TCTTTGTAGTTGTCTAAAATGAGTTGCTTCGCTTGTTTTGAAACTTCTTCCCAATTGTTTTCATTGAGAAATTCAATTGCTTTAGGAACGGTTAAAAATGCCGAGTAATCGCGCGTTCCTTGAAGTTGATGGTAATCCAAAAACGTTGATTTCCCAGGAACATCCGCGTCGAAGCCCCAGCTAATTAACACGGGATCAAAGTCATTTTGAAATTCTGGTGTGATGTATAAGAACGAACATCCTTTTGGTGTTAACATCCACTTGTGACAAGCGCCTGTGTAAACATCTACTTTTAATTCTTGCAAGTCGAGCGGGATGTGTCCGGGGACATGCGCACCATCAACGATTGTCAATAAACCGAGTTCTTTCGCCCGCTCGCAAATTTCTTTGACAGGGAAAATTGTCGCCGTCATGCTTGTGATTTGACTTATGAAAATGGCTTTCGTGTTCTTCGAATATCCTTTCCAAAAAGCTTCGATGAATTCTTCTTTCGAAGAGAGTGGAAGTGGTATTTCTTGCTGAACATATTTCGCTCCTGCTTTATCGCAATAGTACTTCCATGTTTTGTCCAACGCGCCATATTCTGCATTTGTAGCAAGAACTTCATCTCCAGGTTTGAGGTCCAAACTTTTCGCGACGATGTTGATGGCCCACGTTGGATTCATTGTGTAAACAAGGTTGTCTGCATCACAATTGATGTAGTTCCCCAGCGCTTCTTTTGATTTCTGAAGTTGCACATTTCCTTTGTTTACAAAAAAGTCAACAGGGTCTCTTTCTAGCGCCAATTGCCAATTTTGATAATCTTCAAAAATTGGTTTTGGGCAGGCTCCAAAGGATCCGTGGTTTAAGTGTCTGTATTCGGGATTGAGTAAAAATTGATCTTTTATATTGCCCATTCGTTCTATTTTATTCTTGTGATAAATCCAATCCGTCCAACGCAATTTTCATTGCAACCAATTTAAGATGGGTCCATTCTCTTTGCAACACAACAGGGTTTTCCTGAAGGCTGTCGACTTTTTCTTTGATCGCGATTAAAACATCTTTATCGGCATCTTTAATAACAACTTCTTCGTATTGCAACCATTGAATTCTAACTCCAGCATAGATACTAAAAAGTTCTTCCATGTCGCTAATGTCTTGGTCGAAGGTTTTATTCAAAGAGGTGATTTTTTTTATGCGATCCAGCGCTGCCGTTTTCAGTTCTTTTTTCAATTCTTGACTTTGATAAGGCAGCTGATCTGCATACAATGAATTAACGATTTCCAAATGTCCAAAATTCCCGATTTCGATAAGAGAAGACGTTGGAACTTGTTTAATGAATTTTTGAAGCATTCGTTCGCGATCGGTGTCAAAAGTGTTTGCCAATCCAGCAATTCCATACGTTAATAAGTTGAGTTCACTGGACGCTGTGTGGCTCAAACTCGCGAGGTATTTGTAGTCCATGTAGAACAGTAAATTGTCCAACAAATCAATGGATTCTTGATCGGAATGCTGAGAAACAGGAGTGTTGGTCATTAGAAATGATTTTCCCCTGCTCAAATAATTGTCTGCCAAGCCAAGAGAGTAAAGTTGAAATGGACTTGCGAAACTAAATTCCCGATCAGGATTGCTCGCAATAAGATCAAGCATTACAAAGGCATTTTGCCCTACACTTGGGCCTTTTAACTTGATTTCCAGATTCGAACCTTGAAACGGAATCATGAACGATTCTGGAACCAATGAATAAGACATTGAATCCGTTAGCGTTAACTTATTGGTAAGCCATTGACTGAAAGGTTCAACTTGCGATTCTCGGTCGATGTACTGGCCTTTATTTAGGAGTTTGCCATAATTCTGTTGGTCAATTGTTGATGCGTATTGACGGCGCTCTTTGTTCATTTGAACGTACCAAGGCGTATACAAAAGAGAGGTATTCAAAACAATAACGTCTTTTCGATAATCGAGCTTTTTTTGAACGTACCACAGTGGAAATGTGTCCGAATCGCCTTGAGTGAACAAAAAGCTTTTTTCCGGACAGCCGTACAACAGGTTTTTTGCGCTTTGAACTTGACTCGGAGAAAAATACGCCCTTTTCAGAAAATTATCAGCCAGCTTTTCTTCTTTTATAGAGATCAACAAGTTGTAATAATGCATGTATTCATTTCCGATCTTTAGGTTGAGGTCTGAAATTATTAAAGGTTTGTAGGATTCATCATCCTTTTTAATCTCTGTCCAAAAGTCCATAACCAAATTGACTTTGTCCATGAATAGATCAACGCGTTCTTGCTTTATTTTGGCGTAGTTCCGAGGCAGAAATTCTTTGCCTGAAATTTTATTGTCAATGATATCAAGTGCCAAGTCTCCATGCGCTCTGGCCATTATTTCTCTATCTTCGTTTGACAAGTATGGGGCATACGAGGATAGAATTTTGATTGCATCTGCTGCCCATTCTTCGTAGCCAAAAACAAGCATAAAATCGTACTTCGCCCGGAAGTTGTACAGGTTATTTAGGTCCGAGCTATTCGCACTTCTGACTTTCGTTTTGTCAACATAAGCGTCAATATCGAATGCTGTAAATCCATTCAGTTCTGGCTTCCAAATTGGAACTTCTTCCGTTTTTTTTGTGCTATAATTATACATCGTTAGATAGTAGCCCGTTTGCCTTTTTGCTAAACCGTAGGCACAATCGTTACATTCATATTCAAGTTGTTGATTGAGAAATGTCAAAACTTCTTCCATGTGCGGAAAGTTGTCTCGAATATACTGGCGTTCGTCCATTCTAAACGCGCTGCTGAAGTTGGTATTGAAAAGGAAAAAGAGGCCTATAAGTATTGATGTAAGTTTCATGCGTTAAAAATAACGTATTAATCTGAAGTTGTTTGTGAAGATTCGTTAATAGCCTTGCAGTCCCGACGGCATTGATTTGTATATTGCATAACGATGAACGAGAATCTTAAACATCAGTATTTGGGTTATTTCGCCACACCAAAATTGTGGGAAGGAAAACTGTCGGGGATGGAGCAATTTGACTTTAATCGGGACAGTTGCAATTCATTTTCGGGAAGTATCGAGAAGAAATTGCGTCTCGGACATCTTGTTGAACACTTTGTAGAGTCGGAACTAATCTCAGATTCGAGCATTCACATTTTGGGAAAAAACATCCAAATTTATTCGGACAAACAAACCATTGGCGAATACGATTTTCTAATTGAGCAAGATGGAAAGCAATACCATATTGAGGTCGTTTATAAGTTCTATGTTTATGATGAAAGCGCCGGGAGTTCTGACATTGATTCATGGATTGGCCCGAACAGAAAGGATTCGTTGATTCAGAAAATGGACAAGATTAAAGAGAAACAGTTTCCTTTAATTAACCGACCGGAATCCATTGTTGCTTTGAGGTTACTTGGAGTTGATTCCGAAAAGATTGAGCAACGTGTTTACTTCAAAGCGAAGTTGTTTGTGCCTTTTGGTAAGGATATTTCCGTTCTGCCTTTAAATCAAGAATGCGTAGCTGGATTTTATATTTCATTTAAAGATTTGAATCAATTCGAAGCAGCGCAATTGTTCATTCCATCAAAACACGATTGGCTTGTAGAACCAAACGATGAGGTAGCGTGGTTGTCATTTGAAATCGGTCAATTGGAAATTCATCATTCGATTAAGGAAGAGCGTTCTCCATTGATTTGGTTAAAGAGAGGAAGTAGGGTAGAAGCGGCGTTCGTGGTTTGGTGGTAGATTGGATGAGTCACAAGCTCCCTTTTGGATCTCGGACCGCTCGATTTATTACAAAGTAATTCTTGTATTAAGCCAAGTAATCAAAACGATATACTTGCGTCTTTTGCGCACCAGTGTTAACACCTGTCTTCAAAAGCTTGGCTTTTTCTTCAGCGGTTAAAAAAGAAAGCCCGTCAAACTTGGGTCGATACATATTTATGTGAATCTTGTGCCGAATACATTAGTGCACAAAACTATGTTCTTGTGGCTTAGTGGTAAGAAAATAAATCAGTGTTTTTTCAGAACAGTCGTTGGCTGGATCAAAAGAAAAATAAACCCACCGAGAACGTACATCAGAACATCAACTGGATCAGAAATATAAGTGGTGATTTTCGGCAAATACACTTCAAAGTAAAGAGAAACTAGGACGACTTGAATGAAAATCATAAGCGGTGAAATCTTGATTGTAGCATCCCGTTTTAGCAAGCGAACGAAAATCAAGGCGAAGAGCGACATTGCTGGCACGAACAATAAATCGGTCAAATAAAATTCTACAAAATGGGCGGGAGAATCAAAATCAATTCGAATATAGCGCACCAAGAAGTAACAGAGCATGATTGCCACAAAGTAGATATGCGGTCGAAATCTAACCATTTGGTGAAGCTGCTATCCAAGCGAAGAAAGAAGCAACGGCAAAGAATATAAAAGCGATGGTGTAGAGGGTTTTATAAATTATTCTTAGAATCCAATAGTTTGAATTTTTCCATTTTACAATGAAGAGGTCGAATTTGTTTGGAGGTCGAAATCGTTTCTTTTCCCGTGCTTCCTCTCTTGCGTTCTCGATAATTAGAGGTGAAACTGCTTCCCCACATGAAATACAATAATCATTATGATTATTCCATGTACCACAACTGAGGCATTTTCTTTCGACCGACATTTTGCTAAGATTCTATCATAAAAGTATCGTATCTTTGGTATAGTTGAAAATTTATACATGAAATATTTCCTTTTTATTGGTGTTCTGGCAACCATTTTTTTCGGAAGTGCATTCCGGAACGAAGGCCGTCGTATTGAAAATCAATTGAAGGACGACTTAATCGCAGCGAAGAAGGCAGACGATACGCTTCGCTATGTTTTTATGGGACACACGTATAGGTACAACAATCCCGGTCCAAGGTATATCGTGGATCCCCGAATACAAGATTTTGATTATACGGGTTATTCAAGAACTTGGTTGGGTGGAGACATTTCAAGTGAGGCTACTTTGAATCGAGGAAACTTCGTTTACTTGGACAGTGTTTTTGATCTGATGGCGCTAACGACGCAATACGCATTGGGAAATCACGACATTCGAAATGGAAATATTCAATATTATCGAGAAGCGACAGGCAGAAAAAGCTACAATGTGTATTCGGCGAATGGTGTTGTTTCCGTTTGTATGAACTCTCAATTGAACCCAAGCAACTGCGAAGATTTGAACCTGCAATTTCAAATGCTCAAGAATGTCTGTGATACGATTCAGAATTCATCACATTTGGTGTTGATAATGCATAATTGTTTGTTTTATGGAGTTCCAAATATTCCGCCACCAAACACATTCGCACATTCAAACTTCACGAATTGGAACGCCAATTGTTCAAGCTCAACCCAAACATTTACAACGGCAATTTATCCAATGTTGGAAGCGGTGAAAGCAAAAGGAATCGTTGTTTATGTCATTATGGGAGACACAGGAACAAGCGTGAAGCAATTCCATCAAGCGTCAACGGATTCGATTCATTTTTTCGCGAGTGGTATCGGAAATTCAAAATATTTGGATTCGGCGGTTTTGGCTACAAAGCCATTGGATCGTGTCCTAGTATTTGAACATGTTTTGGCGACACAAGAAATGACATGGCAATTCCAAGATTTGGATTCACTTGTTAGTACACAATAAATTTTCCGCGAAATTCTGTGGAACAAGGAGATGTGATTCGATAGATATATGTTCCTTGTCCAAAAGCTGAAACATCGAGATTGACCAATTTGGTGTTCTTTCCAACCGCGTAAATCAACCGTCCTCTTTCATCAAATATTTCATAGTTGTAGTTCAAACATTCTTGGCCTTCTTGGATATAAAAGCTAATGTTATCAGCGGCTGGGTTTGGATAAATGAACATATTGTTTTCTTCCGACCCGGAAAGTGGTTCTAGCAATCCGTTCTTGCTCAATTTCACAAAGTAGATGTCATCGTCTCCAGCTCCAAATGATTTTGAATTGCCTATAATAGCACATCCTCCGTCTTCTGTCGCTCGAATGAAATTGCCGCAGTCGGATTTGTCGCCGCCCAAAGTGATGGACCAAATTTCATTTCCTAGAAGATCCGTTTTGATCACCATAACATCTGTCTGATATGTCAATGTGTCCACACTCGTACTTCCCGTTAGGTAGATGAAACCGTCTTCGCTTAAGTCAATTGATTTCCCATATTCAAATCCTGAATTGCCGTATGTTTTGGACCACAATTCAGTACCATTTTCATCGAGTTTGATTAGGTTCATGTCAAAGCTGCCGTTCCCTGAACTCTGCGTAGATCCAATCACATAATAACCTTGATCATCGGCTTCCTTTAATTGATACGAGAGCTCATTTTCGATTCCTCCATAAGTGTTTGCCCACA
>JBLHVW010000182.1:0-6123 GCA_047628775.1 Salibacteraceae bacterium
CTAGATGTATGGAACACTTTTTGAAGACCAATTGTGTCTTATTTTTGTTAGTACCTCAAGAATAACGAAGCAAAACTATTAAAATTACGTTTCAAATGATTGAAAAAGGAAGGAGTTGTCAAAGAATCTTTGCAATTGCAATGATATTTGTCGTTGGATTGGGATCATCTGTGAATGCGCAGGAGGACGAATTGTCAGTTGGAACAATCAAAACAGTTGTTATTGATGCGGGGCATGGTGGTAAAGATCCCGGCTGTCACGGAGCTTCGGCTCAAGAGAAGCACGTTTGCCTTTCGATGGCATTGATGTTGGGAGCGAAGATTAATAAGTCCTATCCGGACATTAACGTTATTTACACAAGAGACACCGATGTTTTCGTTGAATTGGGTGAAAGGGCCAAAATTGCCAACCGTAACAATGCAGACTTGTTTATATGTATTCATGCAAACGCCGCAAGCTCCTCTGCTTATGGAACCGAAACCTATGTTTTAGGTTTGCACAGGACAGAGTCACAACAGAGCGTAGCAGTGAGGGAGAATTCGATAATTCACTTGGAAGACGACGGCGGAGCGAAATACAAATCGTTCGATATGTCTCCTGATGCGATCATTGCACGTCAAATTCAATTGAGTGTCTTTTTGGATCAATCAATTAATTTCGCTTCAAAACTCCAAACTGAATTCACAAGCATCGGACGTCATAACAGAGGAGTAAAACAGGCTGGATTTCTTGTTTTGTACAAAACAACAATGCCAAGCGTATTGATTGAAACAGGTTTTTTAACGAACCCGAAAGAAGAAAAATTCCTAGCCGATTCTACGACACAAAATCAAATGGCAGGTTCAATGTTCACTGCATTTAAAAAATACAAAAATGAACTCGAAGGAGTAGACGAACAGACAGTTAATGAGAACGCCGTAGAAACACCGACAGCAATCATCGATGAAGTTGCTTCTACAGATATAGTTTTCCGGGTTCAAATTGAAACATCTGAATCTAAAATTAGCTTAACAGATTCTAAGTTTAAAGGAAATACGGTCTTTGAATACAACCAAAATGGGTTATACAAATATACTGTAGGGAGTTTCGTTAACGACTTTAATGCAGCCAATAAAATGAAGACTGAGATGCGTGCGAATGGATTTGATCATGCATTTGTTGTAGGCTTCTTGGATGGAGAGCGGATTAATTTGCAAAAAGCTATTAACTTAGTAGAAAAATAAAGGTATGAAGTTATCTAAAGAAATTATCACCGGTGTTATTACGTTGGCGGCTGTTGCACTTCTTATTGCTGGAGTCAATTTTTTAAAGGGGAATAGCTTCTTTGGAGGAGATAAGGAGTATTATGCTTATTTCCCATCTTCTGGAGGTGTAACACCAGCAACATCAGTTTACGTGAATGGTGTAGACGTAGGAAAGGTTATGAATATTGAATACCTTCCAAATGCAAAGGATTCTCTAAAGAAGGTGAAAATTACATTTAACATTTCAACAGATAATCTCAAAATTGTAAAAGGGTCAACAGTCGAAGCTGGAGGAATTGATTTACTTGCTAAAGGGTTGACAATTCATATGAATACTGACTATTCAGCAGGATATTACAAGCCAGGCTCAACCTTACCGGGTTTAGTTTCTGTTGATATGATGTCTCAAGTTCAAGCTTATGCGGATCCCATAACTAAAAAACTACAAGGAGCGTTAGTTTCTATCGACAATATGGTGCAGGGCGTATCTGCTTTTTGGGATACGACAGCAACCTCTGAACTTGAAGCAAGCATGAGAGAAATAAAGTTTGCCATTCGTAAATTCGGTAATGCGGCAGATCAAATTGAGGGACTTCTAACGGATGAAAGAATTCGATTGGCTCGAATCATGAACAATGTTGAAGAAATAACGATGAATCTGCGGAAAAGTAATGACACAGTTAAGGCCATTATAGGTAATGTAAAACAGATCACGGATGATTTGGTCACTGCTGATTTTAAGGAAACAATTGCGCAAGCAACTCAAACGATTAAGCACGTCAATAAAATTCTCGATGAAGCAGCCGCCGGTAATGGTACGCTTGGTAAGCTCTTGACAGACGATAAATTGTATAATGACATTATTGAATCGAATCAAGCGCTTCAAGGGCTTGTGAAAGATTTGCAAGCCCATCCAGAAAGGTATATTCATTTCTCTGTATTTGGTGCGAAAACCAAAGGTGTACCTCTGACAGTAGACGAAGAGGAAAAGCTTAAGGAACTCTTGAAAAAATAGCGAACTTCTAAAACACTCTTAAATAAAGATGATCTCTAACATTCTATTTGCAGTTCTATTAATCGGCTCGATGAGCTTCTTTATATGGAACATTTTAAAGATTAGGTCGAACATTCGCCTTGGGAGAGACCTCGACCGCTCCGATAAGAAAAGCGAAAGATTGAAAACGATGCTTCTAGTCGCTCTTGGGCAGAAGAAGATGTTTACGAGACCGATTCCAGCGCTTTTGCATTTAATGATTTATGCGGCATTCATTCTTACTCAAATTGAATTGATTGAGATCTTTGTCGATGGGCTTTCAGGATCACACCGCATATTTAGACCTGATTTAGGCGGACTTTACACATTCATTATCTCGTTCATTGAAATCCTTTCTGTACTGGCTTTCATTGCTACTTTAATCTTCCTTTCCAGAAGAAACTTAATCAAAGTTCCTCGTTTGAACATGAAGGAAATGAATGGTTGGCCTAAGATGGATGGGAACATGATTCTATTCATGGAGCTTATTCTTATTATCTGCATTTTAACAATGAATGGTGCTGACGAAGCGATGCATCTTCAAGAATATGGATCTTCTTATGGGTTTACAATTAGTAGTTTAATTGGTCCAATGTTCGAAGGAATGGATCTGTCGACTCTGCACACTCTTGAAAGAGTAGGTTGGTGGGGACACATTATTATGGTCTTCGCATTCATGAACTACTTGCCTTATTCTAAGCACCTGCATATTTTCTTAGCTTTCCCGAATACATATTATTCGAACCTTGAAAAGAAAGGCCGATTTACCAATATGGAATCCGTAACGACTGAAGTTAAGTTGATGATGGACCCTGAAGCTGATCCTTATGCTGCGCCTCCAGAAGGAGCACCTGAACCACAAAGGTTTGGAGCGAAAGATGTCACAGATTTGACGTGGAAGAACTTAATGGATAGTTATTCATGCACGGAATGTGGTAGATGCACATCGTCTTGTCCAGCGAACATTACCGGTAAACTTTTGTCTCCTCGTAAAATAATGATGGATACAAGGGATCGCTTGGTTGAAGTGGGTGAAAACAAAAGAAAGCATGGAGCAGATCACGACGACGAGAAATCTTTACTTGGTGATTACATTAAAGAAGAAGAGTTATGGGCATGTACGTCTTGTAATGCATGCGTTGAAGAATGCCCAGTGAATATAGATCCGTTAGCAATTATCATTGATCTAAGAAGGTACCTCGTAATGGAGGAATCAAAAATCCCAACGGAATTGGCAGGAATGCTTACGAATATTGAAAACAATGGTGCGCCATGGCAATTTAGTCCTGCGGATCGCTTAAACTGGGCAAATGAAGAAGGATAACAATTTAATTGCTCTTGAAGAAGACGGGAAGCAAATATCTCCAATTCTTCCAAGTACCGTAAAGAATTTCATGATTGACATCGATGGAACTATTTGCGATGATATTCCGAACGAAGAACCAGAGAGAATGGGCACGGCAGAGTTGTATCCGGACGCATTGGTGACAATCAATAAATGGTATGAAGACGGTCATGTAATTACATTTTTCACTTCACGTATCGAAGAGCATCGCGCGGTAACTGAAAAATGGTTAAATGACCATGGATTCAATTACCACGGAATGGTGATGGGAAAACCAAGAGGTGGAAATTACCATTGGATAGACAATCACATTGTAAGAGCGACAAGGTTTGAGGGTAAATTCACGGACTTGATAGCTGAAAGTGCTACAATTCAAGTTTTTAAAAAATAGAATATGAGTTTGAATGTTCCAACAATGGCTGAAATGATAGCCAAAGGAGAATCACCAGAAATTTTATTCTGGGTGGGTTGTTCAGGAAGTTTTGATGATAGAGCAAAGAAAATCACCAAAGCTTTAGTTAAGATCTTGAATAAGTGCGATGTTAAATTCGCTGTTCTTGGAGCTGAAGAAAGTTGTACGGGAGATCCCGCAAAACGAGCTGGAAATGAATTTACATTTCAAATGCAGGCAATGATGAATATTCAAGTTTTGGAAGGGTACGACGTGAAGAAAATCGTTACAGCTTGTCCACATTGCTTTAATACCTTGAAAAACGAATATCCTGAGTTGGGAGGTAATTATGAAGTGATTCATCATACCCAAATGATTCAAGAGTTGATCAATCAAGGAAAAATTTCCATGAAAGACGGCGGGACGTATAAGGGAAAGAAAATTACATTCCACGATCCTTGTTACTTAGGCAGAGCGAATGATGTTTACGAAGCGCCTCGAGCTTTAATAGAAAGTTTGGATGCCGAATTGGTTGAAATGAAACGATGCAAGACGAAAGGATTGTGTTGTGGTGCTGGTGGGGCTCAAATGTTTAAAGAAGCAGAGAACGGCAACAAGGAAGTCAATATCGAACGCACAGAAGATGCACTTGAAACACAGGCCGAAGTAATCGCTACGGGATGCCCATTTTGTAATACAATGATGACGGATGGATTAAAGAATTTCAATAAGGAAAACGAAATTGAAGTTTTAGATGTCGCTGAACTTATCGCTAACGCCGCAGATTTATAATGTTTTTTCCTGAACTCAACCCCAACAGCAAAGTTTGGGTATACACATCTAGTCGTGATTTTGACGCAACCGAAGTTAATTTTATCAATGATTCCTTAGCCGTGTTCATTCCTGAATGGGCTGCACATGGAGCCAAGTTGATTGGAAACGGAACTGTGCATAAATCTCGTTTCGTAATCCTTTCTGTAGATGAATCTCAAGTGAACGCATCCGGCTGTTCTATTGATACTTCTGTAAATTTCATCAAAAACTTAGGCTCTGAATTGGGCGTCGACTTCTTTAATAGAATGGATCTTGTTGTTGAAAATGACAACAAAATGGAAACCATTCATGTTTCTGACTTAAAGCATCACAAGAACGCAAAAGTGTATAATCCAATGATTACAAGCTTGTCCGAGTTGAATTCTAGGTGGTTGATTCCAGTAAGCGAAAGCCCTTTCGTTTAAACCTTATTCTTACGTTTTTTCGCTTTTTCCTTTTTATCCAAACGCACACCACCAACCAAACGAATAAGGTGATATGCACCACCGTATTTTAGCTCTCGGTGTGACACGGATTTTATGTCAAATTCAGTAGTTAGCCAAAAGAAATACTTCGGTTTAGAATATCCCGCAACAAAGCGAAAGTCAACTCTAGGAGCCAATCCTAAAAGGCCTCTTGTAATTCCATTTGCACTCACAAATTTAGATTGAACAACTCCGCCTAGCCCTGCGAAAACAGAAGCTTGCCAAAAACCTTGGCGGTAAACGTATGCATAACCAGGAACGACACCAATATCAAGAGTCGCAATTGAATTTGCAGATGATTTGGTTTCTGTTGCATCAATCAATTCAAGGGGGACAAGAGGATCGAGACCATTGCCGACACCGAAGAGGTTGAAGGTGCTTTTAAAAAACCATGTTCCAATGGTTCGTTTAAATTCACCAACACGTCCAAAAACAGACTGCATTCTAAACTGATCTGATTTGAAATACCATGAATTGATAGAAAGGTCAAAGTTTAATATCCGAGGCTCTATAGCATTTGGTTTTAATGTTGTAAGAGAGTCGTCCCAGCGATTTGCATCTTGAATTGCATAGCCCAAGTAATTACGAAGATTAATGTCCCAAAACATTTTCTTAACTGTAAATGAAACTCCGAAGTCAAAATAATTAGGGTTTCCAAATTTACCAGCAGGCCTTAATGTTTGAGGCAATGCAAAACCTATACGAAGCGCAAACCACTTGTAAGCAGCTCCAAAACCTAATATTACTTTCTGATTGTGTTTGAATTTTATTTTTTTATATCCTCCTAAGAAGTTATCCTTAATTGTAAACGG
>JBLHVW010000183.1:0-6112 GCA_047628775.1 Salibacteraceae bacterium
TTCATTGTATCTGTTTTTTAAGATTAATACTGATACAAATATATTTGCAGTTGTGACAGATTGCGTCAGGGGTAGTTTTTAGTGTTATTTTTCTTTGTCAATCCAGGCGTTAATTCGTTCTTCAAAAATGTAAAGTGGAACGCATCCTGTTTTTAAGAAGATATCGTGGAACGTTCTGATGTCGTATTTATCGCCCAAAGCCAATTCAGCTTTCTTGCGCATTTTAAGAATGTGAATCATACCAATTTTGTATCCCGTTGCTTGACCTGGCATTACGATGTAACGTTCAATCGCCTTAGTGCACGAGTTTTCTGAATTCGGCGTGTTCTCCATCAAATACGCAATTGCTTCCTCTCGTGTCCATTTGTTTTGGTGAATGCCAACGTCGACTACAAGTCGACAAGCGCGCCAAAGTTCCATTGCCAACCGACCAAAATCGGAGTACGGATCTTCATAGAATCCCATTTCTTTCGGAAGGTATTCGCAATACAATCCCCATCCTTCGCCATACGCTGTATACCACAAGCGCTTTCTGAATTCGGGAAGTCCTTTTAACTCTTGCGCAATAGTTGTTTGCATGTGGTGACCGGGAATTCCTTCGTGAAAGGCCAATGCTTCCATTTCGTACTTCGGCATGTCTGCCATTTTGTATAAGTTGGCGAAGAACGTTCCTTTTCGCGAACCATCAGGGCTTCCTTCTTCATAAAACGCTTTTCCAGCGGATTTCTCACGCCATCCTTCTACTGCTTTTACCTGCATTTTGGCTTTAGGCTTTGTGTGAAAAACTTCGTCAAGTCGTGCTTCCATGTCGTCAACAATTTGCTGATAGCCCGCCAACATTGTTGTCTTTCCTGCTTCTGAATCCGGGTAGTAGAATTGCTTATCGACTTTCATGAACTTAAAGAAATCTTGAAGCGAACCTTCAAATCCAACTTGATCCATTATGTCTTGCATTTCGCCGTGAATTCGTGCTACTTCATCTTTCCCAGTTGAGAAAATCTCACCACCCGTTAAAGATGTTGTCGTCATTTTTTCCAAACGGTATTGATAGAAACCATCTCCTTCAGGGAATTTCCAAACACCATGGTCTGTTGTTGATTTGGCTTCTAAAAGCGTTAAATAGTCAATCAATTTTTGATACGCAGGATTTACTTTTCCATATACCGCTTCCATTGCAGCGACCATTACATCTACTTGGTCATTTTCATTTAATCCAGCTTTTTTCATTTTGGCGTCAAGGTCTTTGATGAAGATGTTCTCCAAAAGTTTGCCTTCTTCCCCCATAATATTTTTACAATCGCTTAATGCATACGGGAAAACGAATTTCGGAGCAATGATTCCTTCTTTTTCTCTGATTTTAAGGTTCTCGATTACTTGGTCAAATGCCGTTTCAAAAGCTTTCAATCGTTCAACGTAAGCCTTGGCATCGTCAACAGTTTCAATCTCGTGCTTGTTCAACATAAACGACGGTAAAGAGGACTGAATCCCGTGAATTTGTTTCACCGGATAATCATAGTGGCGGTACTTTTTATAATCAATTTTGCTTTTCAATTGATCTTCGAAAAGTCGGTAGGAGATCTTACTTTCTTCGTCCAAATTATCCATTTTGAATTCTTGAAGGGTTGCCAAGTCCTCCTCAGCCTGAGCCAGTTTCTTTAACTCAAACTCCTCCGACATATCGTTCAACTCTGATTGGCGTTCTTTCCTGCCGAGAGAAGTTAAATCCTCAGGAGACAACAATAAGTCACGCTCATAGACTTCATTCAGCCATGTTTTTAACGCTTCCGATTGATCGGTATCTACTTGCTTGTCGTCTTTATCATTCGACTCCGTCGTTCCACATCCGCTAAGAATCAGGAGAGATATGAAAATTGGAGCCATTATTTTGAAAGGAGAATTGAATGTTTTAATCATTTATGTTCTGGTTGTTTCTCGGCCATTTGGTTAGCGGGGAATTGGTCTTAAAGTTATAAAAAAGGAGGGAGGTTGATTCTTCTAATTTATGAGTGGTAAGATTTAGAATCATTGCGAGAATGGAATTCATTTAATGAAACTGTTTTGAAGGAATAGGGGATGGCAGTGTTCGTGGATTTTTCTTTTCTTCAATTGAGGATTATTATTGAGAAGTTCGCGATTTGACTGTCAATTTGGTCAGAACAAAATGTTAGGGAAATAAAATTCACGACTTTTCATGCAATTTTGAGTAGGTTTAGAATGTGAATATTGATGATCTTATCTTTATTCCTTATTTAGAAGCAATGAGAATTAAACAGGGAACATTATTACCAACGACTGGAATAGGCGCAGGTTATATATTGCTGATTATTTATACTATTTAACTATTTTTTATTCTTTATTTTCGGGGGTAATTGTATTTGGTTATCGTTTGGCTAAACTGCGTTTTAATGCAGTTTAGGTTTTGTTAGTCAAAGTATATTTTAAGTTGATTAAATTATTATGATTTTGCCATTTGTTGTTCAAATGTCAGTACAATGAACTCAGCAGGATGAACAATAGCTACCTTAACAGTAACCCTCATAAATCCTTCTAATAAATCTTCAGGTGTCATGGTTGTCCCCAATCCACATTGAACTTGGAATGCATCAGCTGCACTAGCTCCTTGTAATCCACCTTCTTTCCAAATTCCAGTCAAGAAACTGGATACCATTGCGATAACTCCTTTCCAAGTATTTACATCATTAGGAGCAAATATGTATGCTTGTGCCGCCAACTTACACGATTGCTCTATAAAGGTCATGGTACGTCTTACAGGAAGATATCTCCAATCCAAACTGTTACCATCTAAAGTTCTTGCACCCCAGATTAATATTCCCATTCCGTTAAAGAATCTAATCGCATTGATCGATTTTCCAGAAATAGCATCAACGTTTAAATTTTCTTGTTGGCTACTAGACAATTTAATTGGTAATCTAGCTGCTCCTACAATAGATGTATTTGCTGGTGCTTGCCAAGGTCCTACTTCATTATCCGTTTTAGTAATAACACCTGCAAGAGCACCGCTTGGAGGTAACATATTTGCATCCGAAAGAATATGCTTAATCATTAACCCATATGTTTTACTTGAGTTAATTAATGCTGCTTGATTTTGACTTACAGTAAGTGCATCTAGGTTTCCCATAATTGCAGCCACATTGGCATTGGGAGCATCAGCTGGATTTAACAATGCCTCTAACTGCTTCGTGTCACCGCCAAATAAATTGGTATAATCTATATCTGAATTCTGCATTATTGTAGTTCCAACAAATGGATAATATGCAGTCCCAAATTTCAGTCCATTACTACCTGTATTGTTTCTAAAAGTATCAATATCATTCATATACATTATAGGATCAGTATTCCTTCCTCCAATTATATCGAAAATACTAATTGCCGTTCCCATTTCAGCATTTTGTAAAAGCATATCCTGCATCAACGTACCATTATCCGCAACAGGAAGTAAAGTTGCTTCAGGGCAGATGTACATAGTAGGTTCTTCTTCATTTTTCAATAAAGCTAAACCACCCATTAAATCATTCAATTGAACATTAGGGTTTATAATTTGATCTCCAGGTGTCATAGGCTTACCTGATGGTGCTCCGTAAGATCCCACAGAAACAATGTATGCATCTCCCCCACCGTTCTCATAAAATAATTTAATACTATTGTATAAATAATAAATAGTATTAGGATCTGGAACAATAGAATAATAATCTGCTCCTATCTGCATATAATCACCCTTCTCTGGCTGACTTTTTTCTTTAACCAAATAGTATTCAGGATTATATTGTTTATCCTTATCTGGATAACAAAAAATTGCTTTAAACTGAGAAAGAGAAGTAATCTTTTGAGGTACATTCGCATAAGATTTCCCTTCGTAAGAGGCTTGAGGCGTATACCCTATAAACGCAGGAACGGCTGTTGCAACGGGCACTATAGCATTGCCAAAATCATTTATCTCATTAATGTATACTCCGGGGGTTTTAATATTTGCTAAATTCATATGTTATTTGTTGTATTTTGGCTAACGATTACGCTAAAAATACGGAAAAACGGTCAGGTGGGTTGGTTTCTGTTTTTTAGCGATTGTTATACGTATTATATTATTCTGGTACTGGTGGGAATTGTAATTCAGCGTCGAATGGTCGAATAGCATCATGTACATCTTCACTGTTACAATGTCTGATTATTGCCATGGTTTTACTTTGGTATTCATCTATTCCGATGTGACATATGTTTATTCTTTTGCAATTTGTATTATCAAAAAACCTCTGCATCGTTGTACCATCAGATTCACCGCAAGAGTGACCTATCACATATATATATCATAGTTGCCTTTTTGAATGAAATCTCTAAGTTGAGTGTATTTTGATTGCTTATGATAATTGAACAACTTTAATCCTTTTAGAAACTCATCATTACCAGAATTTTTCAATTGTTGGTATTGTGGATTATCTATATGTCCATATCCAAAAATAACCTCTTCAGACCCAACACTTCCATGTAAGTCAATGGTTTCAACATCATATTCATGAGGATTATTTTCGATGTAATGTGAAACAGTATTCGTGTAATTGAAATTAACCACAAGTGCCTTATATTTTTGACCAACAGTACCACTAGAGTGAATTATTTTATTGAATAAGAGTTTGTTAATTCGATCTTTAAATTCTGAGTCGTATTTACTGATATCAAATTCGTCATCTATTTTCTTTAAGTAATTTTGGAAATAGTCGGAAATAATTTTCAAGTCACTATTTAATTCCTCAATTAATTTAGTCTTGTTTTGAGCTCCACCGGTTGCTGTTTCATGTAGGTAAGTAAAGTATTCAGATTCGATATCAACCCAATTCGGATTGTCATATTTACTTAATAGGCGACTAAGAAATCTTGATTTGGTAGAAAGTATAAACAAATTTGAAGCTCCCTGAATTTTCTCTGAATTGAATGGTGAGTTGATATGACTGCTGTTCAGCAAGTCCCGAAGTGATGAAAATTTCAATAAAAAATCATCTAGTGTAGGAGTATTAGCAAATTTAGCTGTCACTTTAATTTCAAGGAGTTCATTTTGAAATCCCTTTTTTAGATATGATTCTCTCAGGCAATCTTTTAATAAGCTTAACATGAAATCTGAATAGTAAGTATCTAGACCATGAGCTAAGTCGAATCCGTTTCCAATTAGTACTATTCTATTCATTGTTACTGTGGTGGTTTGTCATGGTCAATTACGTATAACAAGCAGCTAAAGAACATTAAACGATTTAGTTCATTTACCACTTTTTTAAATATACAAAACAACTCTTTCAAATCCCAAATGCGATAAACGAAAATAGTCTAATAATAGCTTGTTGAGCTGAAGTATTCACACTTCGATAGAGCTCCGCATTTGAATCAGTATTTAGCAAAGCATTCAAAATCAGCGTAAAAACTTCTAATTCGAGAACTACTCGCTAAAAACACCGCTATGAATCGCCATCAACGTGCGTTCTAAAACTTGAACAGCTTGATCGAGACCTGTTGACGGTATTGTCGTTATTGGATTGTCCCAATGGTTGTTTTGAATCAACTGGAGTTTGAATTGTCCGTCGTTCTTTTTAACATTTCCATACCAGCCAAAATCAACGATGAGGTCATTTTCAGCGAATGTTGCTTGGAACAAATCTTCATTCAGGTACATCAAGTTTTCAATTTCACTAAATTCCGTTGAAGGATCGTACGCGTAGAAATCGTGTTTTACGAGTTCGAAGCTGTCTGGGATTTCAATTTCTATAAGGGAGCGGAGTGAAGGAACCATAGTATTTTATTCAATGATTTTTTGAATTGTTGCAAGTTAAGAAAACCCGATCGATTTGAATCAATTTTATCATCGGAGTCGGGTAGGTGTTTCTTTAATTCTTTTGGGGATATTTCAACGCGTTTCAAGAATTCTCTTTTAATCAAAAATCTTAGACAGGACAGTGTTGAGCTAGCTCGAAATTGGGAGGTCTCAAAACGATTTTATTTTTGACGTATTCAATCGACTTAATTTGTGGCGTTGGTGCCTGAAAACGTTCCTTCTTCCCAATTTTCAACGCGTAGAAGGAAATTAGTGGAATCATAAAAGAACATTCTACCG
>JBLHVW010000184.1:0-6034 GCA_047628775.1 Salibacteraceae bacterium
ATTTTCGGGGTGATAGGGAGGAACGGTTCTGGAAAAAGCACATTGTTAAAGGTTTTAAGCAAAATCACTGGGGTAACGGATGGTGAAATTAGTTACTCGGGTACGTTAAAATCAATCATTGAAATTGGAACTGGGTTTCATGCTGACCTTTCGGGAAAAGAAAATGTTAAGTTAAATGCCCAATTACTCGGGATTCCTTGGAAAGAATTCATGCTGGTGTATGATGATTTGGTCGAGTTCAGTGGCTTGGAAGATTTTATGAATATGCCAGTAAAGCATTATTCCAGCGGAATGTATCTTCGTCTTGCCTTTTCAATTGCCTTTTATTCTGAGATTGATATTCTCTTATTGGATGAGGTATTAGCTGTTGGCGATGCAGCATTTAGACGAAAGTGTTATCACAAAATTAGAGATTTGAGAGATGCTGGGACCGCCATTATTTTAGTAAGTCACCAAATGGAGCCAATCGTAGCTTTTTGTGATCGTTGCATGTGGATAGATAATGGCCGGATTCAAACGATTGGAACTCCAATGGATGTGATTGAAGACTACCTTGAAACAACAGAAAATCAAAGTGATAAGATTAGGGGAGAGTGGATCGAAAATAAGAATGACTTATCCGTTGTTGATTATTCAAACTTAAAAAATTCGCTATTAAATATTCATTCTATTAGTGTTTTTGGGGCGGGTAAAGTGAAGGATGATTCTATTTTTACTTCCGATGATATTATCATTCAAATGGACTGTGAAAAACTGATTGATGATCACTCATTTGAAATTGTTTACACACTTTTTAACTTAGATAATGTACGAGTTTTAACGGACTCAATTAGACTTCGTCCAGATTATTCTAGTGCAGAAATGCCAAAGGGGAATTATCGAGTTAATTGTGTGATTCCGTCTAATTTATTGAATCGAGGTGTATATAATGTAAGTGTATCGATCACTAAATCGGGAGAATATCTCGTTGAGTATGTGGGTGTTTTTAGATTTAAAGTCCACGTGAATGATTCAGACGTGTATGGGATAGAAATCAGCTCCGTAATTCGTCCTCGTTTGAATTGGGATATTGAACTTCTTAAAACAATTTCTTAAAAGAAGAACCATTTTTTTTTCGGACGAAGATATTCCTTTGTTAATCTTTTAAATTCGTCAAAATTGAGCTGTTCTATGTTAGCGTAATCAATTTTTATTCTATTCGTTCCGAGTGCATTGGGTACATCCTTATCTCTAATTAAATCATCATAAAGCATGTAGAAGTCGTGCGGAACGGTGTAACGATATACTTCCTGTTTCCCATCTGTTTCCTCTTGGGTAAAACAAAAAGATTCTGCCTGAGTAGGTGTAATATTGGAAATAATAGATGTTCTCGGAAGAGCCGATTGATTCGATGGAGAATAATGTAAAATGCGACTATCAAAGATCAATGCCTCCCCAGCCTTCACAGTAATTGGGCTCAAAAAATTCAGTGCTTTGGCGTCTGCTTCATTTGCAAATTCAAATTTCGGAAGAATCGCCCCCCCCCTAATATTTAGTGGGAATAAATGACTTCCTTTTAAAACATGAAGGGTTCCGTTATCTATTGTGCTATCAACCAATGGAATCCATAAAGTATATGCTCGGTGTTTAAGTTCATCCACGATACTCCAATCTTGGTGAAGATTTACTCTCGAATTTCCTCCATTTCCCTTAACAATGAAAAAATAGCACAGCGTTCGGTGGTCTGCAAGAAGGGAATTAATAAATGGATCAAGAAAATTAGATAAACCACTGTGTACCTTTTTTTTTATTTCTAATCTGTGCTCGTTATAACTACCGTAAAAAGGAGCGTTGAATTGTTCTGGATATCCGTCAACTGTGTTTTTAAGAAAGATTTTGGCTGCATCTGTATCGAAGCCATCTAATTTAATTTTCACGATGCCGTCATCTTTCAATGTTTGATTGAGCGAATCATCATCGAAAACAGGAAGCCAATTATTCATTTCAGTTTTTATAGACATAGAGTTCTAATTTGAATGCTTTTTCAAAGTGAAAAAATGGATTAATTTTTCCTGGAAATAAATTTCCACCAAGGCGATTTCGTTTTTTGTGCTAAAAACGACTCTAATTCACTTTCTTGAATTGGTGCGTTGAAATGAGAAGGTAAAATATTCACCGGTTGATTTGTCGGAGCTCGTTCAAATGTTTCGGTTCGAAGATGTTTATAATGATAAACAAAATCATCATTCGGCTCATGAATTTCCAATGGATCACCTTCCTGTTTTTGAAAGTAAATGTTCAGCGGTGCATTCTTGGGAATAACTGTAAAACAACTTGCAATTCGTTCTGATTCTCCATAGTTCGATGGTGAACCATGAATGATATTCACGTAAAACACAATCGCTTCGCCTGCTTTTAAACTGACGGATTTGGCTGCTTTCTCTAATTCGTCATTGAAAGGTGCATAGTTCGGAAAAAGATAAGCTGAACCACGAACATGCCGATCAATATTGTGACTGCCTTCAACAACCCACAATCCGCCTTCGTTGACCGTAATATCATGCAAAGGAATCCAAACGTTGATTGCAAAGTTTTCTTTTTCATCAACAACATTCCAGTCCTGATGTACTTTGAAAGGTGTTTCACCCGAATTTTTCACGATGAATACGTTGTTGAGCGTTCGATAATTCTCAAAAACTTCTTCGCAGGTTTTTTTGTAGATTTCAGCCAATCGATTCGCGACCATCATTTTGTAATCGAAATCCTCACACCAAGTTGTCATGTGAATACCATCAATTTTTCCTGGAGCTCCTTCTGGGTGAATTTCAGCATAAAATGATCGCAACTCTTCCAATTCCGATTCGCCAATAAAAGGCAAAGTCACAAATCCTTTTTCGTTGATTTGTTCTTGAAGTTGTTGATCTTTAAAAAGCGCCTTTGGTTTCATTACGATCGTTTTAAAAAACTAAAAAGTCCTTTTGATTTTGGAGTATTTACCTTAACCATTGCCGCAACTTCAGCGTCTGCTTCTTCAAATCGATTCACGCCATCTGGCTCAGCAATTAACTGGCAGTTCGTCGTTGTTGGTTCCGCGCCGTCTACTTGACCCACCATTTCAATTTCATTCAACGCACACAATTCTTCAAACTCTTCCGCTCCCATTTCTTGGAATATGCGTGCTTCAACTTTTCCTTTTTCTCCGAAATGAGGTCGATCAGTACAATTGTAGAAGAAATGTGGATAATCCATCATGTAATTGTCATCGTGAGAATACATTTCTACGGGTGAATTTTCTTCGGGAGCACGATAGCATGTTTGAAAACTCGCTTCTTTAGGAAAGATCCCACAAATAACGGCAATCCGAGGTTGATTCGATGTGTTTGCCAATGAATTATGAATGATCCGATTGTCAAAGCACATCACTTCGCCTGCCTTCATGAAAATAGGTTTTAGGTATTTTTTGATTGTATTGTTGATTTTTTTGAATGGAAAACCGAAGGAAACTCCACGATAAGGAGAAAAGAACCAATGCGTTTTTTCAATAATCGCCAAAGCGCCATTTTCGGGCGTGATATCGTGCAAAGGAATCCATAAACTTAAAGGAGAATGTTGGAATTCGTCAATTGCAGTGGTGTCTTGGTGAACATAAAATTCACTTTTCTCACCTGGTAATTTCACCACGAAGGCATTCACGACGTTTTTGTAATCCTTGAAATACGCGTCAAGTGTTGGTTTTAATATCTCTCCGATTGTTTCATGAACACGTTTTCGGTATTCCTTATCGCGCGAATACATGCTATAAAACATTCCGCCTTCTTTCACATCGAATGAATGTTCTGCGTTGAATAAATCATTCAAACTTGTCAATTGCTCAATAGAAAGTCCATCAAACGCTGAAAATCCTGTTGTGTGAATTTCATCTGCAAGCGCATCATCTTTAAAAACAACGTGCTTTACAGGTTTCCAATCGAGGTAATTTCGTTTAACGGTAATTGACATGTTTGAGTTTAAGTTTTTCCTAAGTGGCGGAAGTTCAATGCTAAATTTACTAAAGCATTTTTTAATTTAGAAGTATACTGTATCGAAACAGGACGAAAAAAGTCATTCGTCGCTTAGTTTTCTTAAAAAAGTTGAAAGTTTTTCTGCATAAACTTGATGAGTTTTCGCACTTGGATGCGAATCGTATGGAGCATTTGTACTTCCTTTTTTGTTTAAATCTACGAAAATGTCTATCGTCGGAATCGAAGCGGATTTGCAGTGCGCGACCAACCTTTGAGTAATTGCATCATGCGTCATATAAGAAAGGACCAATTTCATCTTTTTTTCTTCGCAAATTTCATGAATGCGATCAATCATTGCGAGCGTTACTTTTTCATCAGATTCGGTATCCACTGATTTATCAAATAGATTTTGAAAAGCATTCATACTTGCGGAATAGTTGATTAGTGGTAAAGTTGAGTTGATTTCTTGAATCGAAATGGACCCCATTTTGAGTGAACCATTTTCAATAGCCCCAAAAGAATATGAACATTTATAGCTAGCGATACCTCTATCTATCTTCTTCGTAGCCGCATAACCAGTTCGTATTTTTTGTTGATATGCCGAGTTCATTGTGTTTCGTTCATTGTGGAAGGAGAGATAATTTAAAATAAGAATACCTGGTTTCGTTTTGGAATCCATTTGTTTTTCTAAATCGAGTATTATTTGAGCTTGCCCGTAACCAGGAACTGCGTGATTTTCAATCTTTAAATCAGGAAATTGTTGTTGAATAATATGTGGATAAACTTCCCAATCATTCACACCAGTTCCGTAGGTGAATGAACATCCGTAAAATGCAAGTGTTGTCGATTCATCCGAAATAGCTACTTGTTCGCCACATGTTCGCTGTCCATTTTTAAGATGAGTGGCTGTATATTTGAGCTGCTTATTGATGGTTACTGCGAAGGTGCCTGGGTTTAAATGAATGCCAAGATTTGCGTCTGGAGAAAGATGACGATTAGGACTAGACACCATTGAGTATTCAGGAAGTTCATACGTTCCAAAACCAAATAAACGCAGACCAACTTCCAAAAGAACGATTGTGATAATCATCATTATGAAACTGCGTTTTACGAATGTTATCAACTTTTTACTCATTAATGAGGTGTTTTTGCTAAAGATACGAAACACGTCAAAACGCAATCCTTTATGTATCTTGGATGAAATTTATGAGTTCATGGCGTTTTGGCTAAAAAAGAAAGAAATTACAATAAATAACAACGGTCAATTTAAGGATGACGGTGTTTTTTTGCGCAATGCCATGGGTTCATTTACACGTCACGCAAAATGGGAATATCACTCCTTACTGTCAAACTCCATGCGGAGATGAAGCAAAACTAGGTGTTATCAATACATCATCGATTCCAGAAAATTGGAAGGGAAAACCATTCGAAAATTTCAGAAAATAAATGCTCAAAGGAAAACCTGCTCCAGCATGCACTAGATGTTATGAGAAAGAAGAATTGGAATGGATCAGTCTTCGCGAAATTACCAACGACAAATATAAGAATGAGATCAATGAATTGATTCTAAAAGAATTCCATTCTTCCAGTTATGAGACACCCGTCTATTTTGATATTCGTTTTTCGAATGTCTGCAACTTGAAATGCCGCATCTGTAATTTTTCGTCTAGCTCGAGTTGGTACAACGATGATCTCGCTTTGGGAATATCAAGCCGGAAACACCTGCTCTGACAACGTCAATTATCGATGAAGAAAAATTATTTAACGACTTCAAGGAGCAAATTGATCAATCAAGGAAATTTATTTTGCTGGCGGTGAGCCTTTGATGATGGATCAACATTATCGAATTTTTAATCGAAACCGGTAATACAAAGTGTAAACCCTTCTACAATAAAACTTATCGCGCCTAACGTTTAAAAATATCGATGTGGTGGAATATTGGAAGCAGTTTGATTTTGTGAATCTTGCCGTTAGCTTGGATGATATTGGACCTCGATTGGAATACCAGCGAAAAAATGCCAATTGGGAGCAGATGAAATTGAACTTTGATCGAA
>JBLHVW010000185.1:0-5821 GCA_047628775.1 Salibacteraceae bacterium
CGCGATTGCACGACGGTTAACGACCAATAAAATTATCTTGATTTAATTCTTTACGAATCGAACGGTAGACTGATTCCCTTCAGACATCGTCACTTGAACAAAATAGACTCCTGGAATCAATGAGTTCACATCAATAACGTTTGTGTCTCCAGTTAGTAAGTGCTCTCCTTGAAGGTTTGTGATTGTGTAGGATTTTAAATCAGAAATAGCATTGATGGTTAAAACATCATTTGCCGGATTTGGAGAAAGCGTAAATAAATTTGGTGTTTGTTCTGTCAATTCATTTGTTTCTTGATACACACGAACGTAATCCACACACATCGTTGCTGGGAACGTTGTTGTTCCGTTTGGACTTCCTGGCCAATTCCCTCCTATTGCAAGGTTTAAAAGCAAGAAAAACGGAGTATGGAACTCTTCTTTTGAAATTGAACTTGGTCCAATGTCTGTTTGGTAAAACTCAACTCCATCTAAAAACCAAATAATTTCATTGGCTGTCCATTCTATTGAATAGACATGGAAAATAGAAGCATCAGCCCAAGCTTGTCCACCATCGTATGTATGACCGAAATAATCATAATGGTGGGTTCCATGGATAATTAATTCGTTATTCACATGCTCCATCACGTCAATTTCACCGCACAAAGGCCAGCCAACTGTTGTAATATTTGAACCTAGCATCCAAAATGCTGGCCACAAACCTTGTCCGACAGGAACTTTCATTCGTGCTTCTACTCTACCGTATTGAAAATCGTAAAGGCCTTGCGTTTTAATTCTACTTGATGTAAAGTTCGCCCCTCCAACCGATTCTGCACGTCCAACGATATTTAAATATCCTGTGTCAATGAAAACATTGTTTGTGCTCGTAGTGTAATACTGTAATTCATTATTTCCCCAACCACCATTTCCGGTACCGATTTCAGCAACCCATTTTGATCCATCCAATGTTGGACCATCAAATTCATCAGCCCAAACGAGAGAATAATTTTGAGCACTTAAACAAAATGGAAAAAGAAAAAAACACAGTAAGACTTTCATACTTCTAAGTAATAAAAAAGGGAGAGCGAGCCTCCCTTTTTAGGTAAAATGTAATTCGATTATTGCTTGATTAGCTTCTTAACTTCAATTGAGTTTTCAAGTTGAACACTTACAAAATAAGTTCCCGACTCTAAGCTAGATACATCAATGTTGTTTGCGTTATCTCCAGAAAGAGCAACTTGTCCTGAAATGGTCGCTATTTCATAACCAACAACGTTTTGTGCACTTGTAATACTTACTGAATTTGCAGTAGGATTTGGATACATTGAAACTGAAGCTACATTCAATTCATTAATTCCAACGTTCTCCGCTCCGATAACTACACTTCCTAAAGTTGCTTCATCAAGTGGGTTTGCATTCGTACCGCGAATACTGTACCCGTATTGAACGATTAATCCAGATGGCAATTCAGCAGCAGTAGCGCTCACTGTGAACGTTCCACTCATCGGCAAATCAAACACTTTAGTTCCTCCTAAAGCATCTGCGTATCCATTTGTTGAATCCAATGCTTTAATAAAAAATTGTGCCGTGTATCCTTGATCGAGTGTGTATGAAAGAACTCTTCCGTGGAATGTTAAATCAACACCGTTAAATGAAGGTCCTGGCTCAACAAAAGTAAGCGCTTCCATTTCTTTATTTCCTTCCATTGTAGTTTGATCTACCCAGAATGGATCTGTAGGATTTGTTGCGTATGTACTAAAGTTAGGCTGCAATGTCATTGTGTTTGCACCCAAATCTGGAGTAGACTTAACATCTGGCAATGCCCATGGAGATCCAAACTGATAAGCTCCACCTGCTCCAGGCAAATCAAAAACGTTCATATATGCAATCCAGTTATCCGCTGCGAACGATTCGATATCATTTTGAGCAAATGATTGAGAAGCACCAATAAAAACAAGAGATACAAGAGTAATAATTCTTTTCATATTTATTTATTTTAAGTTAACATATGCAATATATGGTAATAAATACAATAAGTAAAATTTATTACGTTAAAACTTACATTTTGAAGGTGTAATTTTCTGTTTTTACAAGCTCCTCATAACCGTCGTTATCGAACATGTAAAGATTCGCTGGCCTGTGCTTAACATTCTTTTGTTTGACATTCAAGTTAACGAGTGGAATCGACTTTATTTTCTTTCTGAAATTCGCCTTATCCATGTTTGTGTCAAACGTGTATTCAAAAAGTTGCTGCATTTCGTTGAGCGCAAATTTCTCTGGAAGTAAATCGAAGCAAACAGGTTCACTTTTCAATTTATGCTTTAGAATTTCATAGGTAGAAGCCAAGATCTCGTTGTGGTCAAAAGCCAACTTCCCAATTTCGTTGATTGGAACCCATCTCAATTCATCTGCCCAAGAAGCCGCTTTCGCTTGAATGTCGTCTATTTGAACCAAGGCAAAATAGGCGTTGGTAATAACACGTCCCTGAGGGTGACGGTCTGGTTTTCCAAACGTACGCCCTTGATGCAAAAGAACTCCTTCTAAACTTGTCAATTCTGTTAGAATTCTTGTGGCCGCATCTGGCAAATCTTCTTCTGGATACAATAAATCTCCAGGAATGGCCCATTCACCCATGTACGGCTCCATCGCACGCTTAATAAGCAACACTTTTAATTGGCCGTCTTGAAATCCAAAAATGATACAATCCAGTGAGAATGAATACGAAAAGAACTTATCAAACTTAATTTTATACCCCATTCAAAACTATTTTAATTCAAATTTAGTTAATAATTTCCCAATTGAAACTTCGAAGTCTCCTGGTTCAGAAACCCATTTACCCAACGCGTCAACAAATTGTAAATCTTCCTTCGAAAGAACAAATTTAACTGTTGCCGTTTCCCCTATTTTTATAGTTACTTTATCAAATCCCTTCAGTGATTTCCCCGTTGGAATAGCTGAAGCGAAAAGGTCAGAGACGTACAATTGAACAATCTCTTTTGTGACCATCTTTCCCGTATTTGTTATATCCACTTCGATAATTAGTGAATCAGATCCTGAAATCGATTCTGAACTTAAACGCAAGTTTGAATATTCAACAGTACTATAACCCAATCCAAAACCGAAGTCCCATTGTGGGCTGTAGGCTTTAAAATCATTTGATTTGGAACGTGCAACACTTCTTGGGTGATCATAAAATTCTATAACACCGTCGTATTTTGGATACGTATATGGTAAATTACCACTAAAGTTTTCTTCGCCAAATAGTAGCTTTACTAGTGCATCTGAACCGTAATCGCCAGGTAAATAAGCCTGAACAATTGCATCGGCTCCTTCAACGATTTCACGAATGATCCTTGGCCTTCCTTCTACCATGATTAATACAACAGGTTTTCCAGTCGCGTACGCAATTTTAGCAAGCTCCAATTGTTCGGGATCTAGATTTAAAGATCGAATATCTCCGGGTTTCTCCGTGCTAGGATACTCACCAAGACATAGAACGATAACATCACTCTTGTTCGCATTCGATTTGAAATCTTCTAACTCAACAAAACGTGTTGCTTCAAAGTCTTTATCGAGATACAATTCAGCTCCTTGCGCAAACAAACAATTTTCAGCACCCAACTTCTCTGTGAAAGCCTCTCGAATTGTTTTTGCACCTACTGTGTTAAAATCAGTATTCGCTCCTTGCCATGTATGCGTCCATGCACCGTTTAAGAAAATTAGATTATCAGAAGTTGGACCAGCAATCAACACCTTAGAAGAAGATGAAAGTGGAAGTACACTCCCTTCATTTTTCAATAGCGTAATTGACTCTAAAGCGGATTCTAGTGCAATTGCTTTGAATTTATCACTTCCAAAATCAGGGTATTTCTTCAACTGATTCATTTTTTTATCAAAAAGACCTCCCATCATTTTTACGCGAAGAATACGTCGAACCGCATCGTCAAGTCTTTCGTTTGTGACATCTCCATTTTCAACAGCCTTTATCAACAGGCTACAATACTCTTTGTACTGCGGATTGTATGGAACCATGCTCATATCAACGCCAGCATTAATAGCACTAATAATTGCTTGATAATTATCTTCCGCAGTTTGGTGCACATTGTTCAGAAAGATAAAATCTTCCCAATCAGAAACCGCAAATCCTTGGAATCCCCAATCTTCCTTAAGTGTTTTTGTAATTAAATTATAGTTTATATGTCCTGGAATTCCGTTGACCGCACCACTATTAATCATAACAGTCAATGCTCCTTCATCGACAGCCGCTTTAAAAGATGGCAAATACAATTCTTTCATATATTTCTCTGGAATCCAAGCAGGCGTGCGATCACGGCCACTAGTTGGATTACTGTATCCGACAAAATGCTTCATACATGCAATTACATGTTCTGAACCGATACCTCCTTTTCCTTGGTATCCACAAATAATCGCTTTTCCCATTTCTGAAACTAAGAATGGGTCTTCTCCTAACGTTTCAAAGTTTCGTGACCATAACGGTTGTCTTCCTAAATCGAGCACAGGAGAGAAGTTCCAATGAATTCCAGAAGCTCTAGTTTCGTAGGCCGTTACTTCACCGAATCGCATTGCTATTGAAGGATTCCAAGTTGCTGCCAATCCAATTTCTTGTGGAAACAACGTTCCTCCAACGGTGTAGTTTACGCCATGAATAGCATCAATTCCATAAATAATTGGAGCTTTAACTTCTCCATTTTTAAACGGCGCATGCACTTGGCTCATCACATTGTCCCACATCTCTAAACCAAAAGTATGCCAGCTGACATTTAGAATTGAACCAATTCCATATTCGTTAATTGCTTCCTTAAGCTTAACCGGATCAATTCGTTCTGGAGCTTCTACCTTTCCATCTTTGTCTCTTACAAATAAAGCGTCCAATGTGATCTGACAAGTCTGCCCTACTTTCTCCTTCAAGGACATTGACGAAATAATTTCTGTAATTCGATCTTCAATCACTGGATCGGATTTCACTTGAGTAAAGGCTGTAAAACTCAATACAATTAGAAGTAAAGCAATAAAATTCCTTTTCGGCATAGTCAATAATTAGTATGGATTCTATATAAAAGTCACCGCCGTTTAAACGAGCAGAGGCAAAATAAAAATTAGTTCAACTGTCTTTTATTTTCAGCAGTCAGTGAGCTTGATGCAAAACTTTGTTGCTTCAAATGGTACTTCACAAGCTTGTCCAATGGTCTGCGAATGATAACACCAATTTGGATCTCATTCTTGGCGCAAACAGCCTTAAGTTCATCCTGCAACAAACTTGCTATTGACCCAACGAAGTTAACTTTAACCTTCTTGTAATCAGCATAACACTTAACATGTATGTCGATAAATTCTTGGAAATTCTTTTCAATTAACGTTTGAGCGTAACTCAATTGTTTGTGACGAATAAGAACTGGCATTACGGATGAAATAAAAACATTCGCATTTGGTTTCATGTAAACACTTTCGTTAATTACCGCTTTTGACATTCCCATTTGCGTCAATTCCTTCGCCATGGGCTCGGGAAGTTTGTTGTACAAAAAATCGGCAAGGATTCTTTTTCCAAAATGACATCCACCTCCTTCATCACCAAGTATATAACTCAATGCAGGAACAACTTCACTTACATTTTCACCATCAAAATAGCAAGAGTTCGAACCTGTACCCAGAATTCCTGCAATTAATGGCTCTCCCTCATAGCAGGCATAAGCTGATGCAGCCAAATCATGATTAACGTAAACTTCTGCACTTGTAAAAAACGCTTTAAGTGCACCTTCTATAATTGCATTCATCTCCGGCGAGGAACATCCAGCGCCATAAAAATAAATTTTTCTGACCTCTGATT
>JBLHVW010000186.1:0-5811 GCA_047628775.1 Salibacteraceae bacterium
AGATTTCGATTCAACCTCTAAAACAACTTGGGCAATTGTATACCGAAGAAATCAATGGAGGAATTACTAGGTACATGATTGGTTCTTTTATGTCACAAGAAGATGCCACTAAAGCCGAGGCTGAGATAAAAGAAATGGGGTATCAAAATGCTTTTACCGTAATTTGTAATAATGGCAAAAGGATCTCATTCCAAGAAGCCACTGCAATTATCGAAAAGCCGTCAAGTTTGACATCTAACTAGAATCTATAAAACTGAGAAAGCCTGTGCTTTGCGGTTGTAACTGAGCTTCGAGTTTCGAATAGATAAGTTGCAATCGAATGCATTATTTATGAAGCGCCAGATGGAGTTCAGGAATCACGCAAAGTGTTCGTGATTCAATAAAATGGAAACGTTTACTGAATTAATGTGAACCTCGTTCGATGAATTCACATGGAAGAATAAAATGTTTTCCAGGTGTTTTTGCTTCTTTCAATCTTGAATACAACCGATCTACAGATTGTAGAGCAATATCTAAAATTGGTTGACGGAAAGCACTAATCGGAGGATTCATGTACTCGAATGCTTCGTTGTCATCAAATGAAATCAATCGCACTTCAGTAGGAATCTTCACCCCAGCTTTATTCAAAGCTGACAATGTGGGAAGCGTACATCTGTTATTCAATGCAACAAACGAATCTGTTCCGTTCTTTAATTCGATTGCAATTTGTTGGTCAATTTTCTTCTGATCATCGGACAAGTCCAAATAACCAAAATCAATCCCCGCTTTTTCACATGCTTCTTTTGCTCCTTCGATTCTGTCTTGAATTGTTGAAACATTTGACGGTAATGGAACCAATGCGACTACACGCTTCGGTTTAACAGAGAAGAAGTCAATCAATTTTCCTCCTTCGCCTTTGTTGTCCAATCCAACGTAGTCCGCATTTTCATCACCAGGTCTGTCTGTAAAGACAATGGGGATGTGCGTCTCAAGTAGAATTGGAATTAGATCCTTAATGTTATTGCTCGGCGCGATAATCATTCCATCAATACTTCTTTGGATCAATTCTCGCATGAGTACTTTTTCAAGTTCCATATCGTCGTTGGTATTCACGATAAATGTATTGTATCCTGATTCGTACAATTTCTCTTGTACTGTTTTACTGATCTCAGCGTAAAATGCGTTAGAAATGTCTGGAAGCACCAATCCTATCGTTTTCGTTTCTCCTTGACGAAGACTTTTTGCAAAGAAGTTTGGAACGTAAGAAAGCTCTTTGGCCTTTTCTTTAATGAGCCTTTGTTTTTCCTTGCTAATATTGAATTGATCCCCCTTATCATTGAGAACGAAAGAAACAGTTGCTTTCGAAACATTTAGGGCTTTCGCGATGTCATTTAACGACGTTCTTTTCGTTTTCATAAATGGTGAATAGTAGTCTGATACATCAATGTACAAAAAATATACTCATTGAGTTATAAGAAGATGAACAATTAAGGAAGCTTCGCAATCATGGCCTCAAACTCTGTTTTATAATCCCTTTCTCCTGCACAACCATACGTAATCGCAAGATTTTGAAAATTTTCAATTCTATCTTCAGGGTTAGGATGTGTACTCAAAAACTCAGGTGGAGTATCGCCACCTAACTCTGTGATTTTCTGAAAGAATCCTCCTCCTGCGCCTGCGTTATAGTCTGTTGGACAAAGATATTTCACTGAACGTTCGTCAGCTTCAGTTTCGTGTTTACGCGAAAATTTCAATCCAACAAGAGCGCTTGTAACCTGTCCAATTGCTGATTGATCACCCAGTACAGCCGAAAGTAACACTTGAACACCAAGCATCTTACTCATTTGTCGTGTTGAGTGACGCATATCTGCATGTCCGATTTCGTGTCCTAAAACACCTGCAAACTCATCTTCTGACTCTAAAAATTTCAGAATTCCGGTGTAAATGTATATATAACCGCCTGGCGTGCAGAAGGCATTCATTGTACTGTCATCCTCGATGATTCGTAACCTCCAATCGAATTCATCTTTGAAATCTACTTCTCCTGAGTTTAAAATCTTATCTCTGACTTTGTAAATGTATTTGTACACATCAGCATACTGAACGGAATCCAAAAGGGGAAACTGAACGGTATCTGCATCAATTTGTGCTGCAACTTGAGCACCCAATTCTTTGTCTTGTTCAATTGTAAAAAGGTTCATCCCTTTTCCTTTGTTCTTTTCGTTCACAACTCCACATGCGGCAATTAGAAATGCGCATGTTACAGCGACGGAGATTTTTAGATTTTTCATAGTATTGGTTTGATACACTTATAAAGCAAGATTCTTGCCAACATAGTGCGCGTTGATTAATACAAATAAGTGATTGTAAAAGTAAGAAAAGTACCTAATAACCATCCGATGGTAACCTCTGTTAAATCGTGCTTTTTAAGATATAATCGTGCTGACATTACAATTCCAGATGCCAAAAGAGGAAAGATAACAATGCCTAAATGGTATTCGGCATGGCCGAGTGCGTAGGCGAAAAGAAATCCAAAAGCAATTCCAGCACCCGCTGCGTGAATACTCACTTTTTTCCAAATATTAAGAAAGAATTGAGCCATAGCAACTGCAATACCTGACAATGCTAAACCAAAAATATACTTTGGTGCATGAAGCCCGCTGAATTTCATTACTAGGATAACATAGAGCGCTGTACAGTAGGCAAGTGTAATTAGAATGGGTAAATTCCGCTCCGACTTATCGTCCATTTCAATTGTTGAAATCATTCCTGATGCTCTCATAATCAAATAAGAGATTCCTGGGAAAACTATTCCGAATAACGCAAAGTAAATTAATACGACAAATTTATTCTGATCGTACATTAAGAACATACAATCGTTATTGAAAATATAATCTTGATCTGAAGGAATGTACATGGCGGCCAACAATGCATACATTGGCATGAACAGAGGCAGAAAAACCCAAGAGCTTATTTGCGAAACTACTTTCATTAAAGTTCTTTTCTAAGCCTGGCCACTGGGATATTCAATTGTTCTCTGTATTTGGCAACAGTCCTCCTGGCAATATTGTACCCTTTATCTTTTAGAAGAATGGCTAGTTTTTCATCCGTTAATGGCTTGCGTTTTTCTTCACCGTCCACAGCTTCGCTCAAGATTTTTTTCACTTCTCTTGTCGACACTTCTTCACCGGAATCCGTTGATAACGACTCTGAGAAGAAATATTTTAAAGATTGAATTCCATGATCTGTTTGAACATATTTACTGTTTGCAACACGAGAAATCGTTGAGATATCTAGATTCACGATTTCCGCGATGTCTTTCAATATCATTGGCCTCATGTTCGTTTCATCACCCGTAAGAAAGTATTGCTTCTGGTAATTCATGATCGCATCCATTGTCAAAAGCAAAGTGTTTTGACGTTGTTTAATCGCATCGATAAACCATTTTGCTCCGTCCAATTTTTGCTTCACAAAAGTCAAAGCTTCTTTATCTGCTTTCGTTGGTTTGGCGCCTTCAGCGTATTTCTGCAGCATCGTTTTATAATCTCTACTTACCTTCAATTCTGGTGCATTACGACCATTTAGCGTTAGATGCAATCGTCCTTCATTTTCAACAATCATAAAATCTGGAATGATTTGTTGGAAATTAGGTGCCGCTTCTTTACTAGAGCCCCCTGGTTTTGGATTTAACTTAACGATTTCAGCAATCGCATCCTTTAAATCTTCATCAGTGATCTCTAATTTCTTTAATATTTTCGTGTAGTGTTTCTTCGTAAACTCCTCAAAGAAATCCTCCAAAATCTTCTTTGCTGTATATTTCGTGATGTCACCATCCTGCTTACGCTCGATTTGAATCAGCAAACACTCTTGTAAATTTCTAGCTCCGACGCCAGCTGGATCTAAATCTTGAATGACCATCAAAACCTCTTCAACTTCTTCTTCAGAGGTCATTACATTTGCAGAAAAAGCAAGATCATCAACTAGTGCCTCCACCTCACGATTCAAGTATCCAGATTCATCGAGGTTTCCAATAATTGTAGTGGCGATTATGAATTTATTATCGTCGAAATTTAAAAGGTGTAAATGCTCCGTTAAGCGCTCTTGAAACGTTAAGTCTCCAGAAAGCGGAATGACCTTTTCATCGTCATCTTTTCCTTTATTGCTTATTTGAGTTTTATAATCAGCATCATCGCTGAGGTAGTCTCCGATATCAAAATCTTCGTCTTCCTTAATGCTTTCTTCTTGCTCCTCTTCTTCGCTAAAATCGTCTTCTTCCACTTCAGCTCCTTCTTCAAGTGCAGGATTCTCTTCAATTTCCTGCTTTATTCGTTGATCAAGTTCCATCGTAGGAACCTGCAACAACTTCATTAACTGAATTTGTTGTGGCGAGAGTCGCTGCTCTAATTTATGAGATAAATATTGTTTTAATGCCATGGTTGGTTTGTTAGAGTAATGTACGTTTTTTTTTACTAAAACCGTGCCGCACCTTTAGAATTCAGCATTTTGAGGGGTTCTAGGGAATGGAATTACATCGCGAATATTCGTCATTCCAGTCACAAACATTACCATTCTTTCAAATCCTAATCCAAATCCAGCATGTGGAACTGTACCAAATTTACGCGTATCCAAGTACCACCAAAGATCTTCTTCCGGAATATTAAAGTCAGCACATTTGGATTTCAAAACATCCAAACGTTCCTCTCTTTGAGAACCGCCAACGATCTCACCAATTCCAGGAAAAAGGACGTCCATTGCAGCAACTGTTTTACCATCATCATTCTGACGCATGTAAAAGGCTTTAATCTCCGATGGATAATCGGACAAGATCACTGGACATTTGAATTCTTTCTCAACCAAATATCTTTCGTGTTCACTTGACAAATCAACTCCCCACTTGACATCGTATTTGAATTTTCCTTTCTTATATGGTTTTGATCTTTGAAGCACCTCAATTGCCTCTGTATATGTCAATCGTTTGAAATCATTTTCAACAACAAAGTTCAACCTGTCTTTCAAACTCATTTCATTTCGCTCCGCAGTAGGTTTTTGAGAATCCTCTTTGGCTTCACGATCGTTCAGGAACTGCAAATCATCTACACAATTATCAAGGACATACTTTGCAATGTATTTCAAGAACTCTTCTGTCAAATCCATGTTGTCATTCAAATCATTGAACGCAACCTCAGGCTCAATCATCCAAAATTCAGCCAAATGGCGCGATGTGTTTGAATTCTCTGCTCTAAACGTAGGGCCAAATGTGTAAACTTGACCTAAAGCCAATGCTCCTAATTCCGCTTCCAACTGACCAGAAACTGTAAGATTCACTGCCTTACCGAAAAAGTCTTTTGAGTAATCAATGTTTCCTTCTTCATCCAACGGCGGGTTAAGAGGATCAAAGTTTGTCACTTTAAATGTCTCACCTGCACCTTCAGCATCTGAAGCCGTAACGATTGGCGTATGCAAATAAAAGAATCCTTCATCGTTAAAGAACTTATGAATCGCATAAGCTACCGCATGACGAATTCTGAAAACAGCACCGAAAGTATTCGTTCTAAAACGAAGGTGCGCTTGTTCTCTCAAAAACTCAAGGCTGTGCTTTTTAGGTTGCATTACCGTTTTTTGAACTTCTTCTGGATTCGCTTCTCCAATAACTTCAACGTTCTCCACCTCAATCTCGATCGCTTGACCAGCACCTTGAGATGCTACCAATTTACCCGAAACAGCAACAGAAGCTGCCGTGGTAATCTTCTTCAATAAAGCTTCGTCCAAATTTTCAAAGTCAACAACCGCTTGAATATTATTAATTGTCGAACCGTCGTTTATGGATATAAA